>JAOZMU010000424.1 GCA_029934165.1 Bacteroidales bacterium | reverse complement strand
AGTAAAATGAATTTAATAAAGTAAGCCATTAAAATTCC
The DNA here is from genome assembly GCA_029934165.1 of Bacteroidales bacterium. Taxonomy (GTDB): domain Bacteria; phylum Bacteroidota; class Bacteroidia; order Bacteroidales; family JAOZMU01; genus JAOZMU01. The sequence goes on along the minus strand of JAOZMU010000424.1, from coordinate 3,965 downwards.
TAACTAAAACTAAATCGGGCGTAAGCAAAATTATTAATTATTAATTTTCCATTACTAATGTAATGTTGCATCGCATAAATTATTTCATTATATTGCGTTTTAAATTTATAAATAATAAAGTGAAGAAAAATATGTGTCTATGTAAGTATTTTTTGTAGTTCAATACGGTTCATTAAAGAAGGAGTAAGGTATTGGTTTTTAATGGTTTTTAATCAATACTTCTCCATTCTTACTCCAAATTCCTTCCTTTCTTTTTGGCAATATCTCTTTCACAGATTTCCAAAAAATTTCCAATAATTAAAAAATCCCGTAATTGCAACTAATTTATTATCAACACCTAAGCATCAAAAGCCTCAAAAACGAAAAAATTAATCCTGCATCAATGTAAAATGGTGTAGGTTTTTTTTATTTGATTTTATAATTTTACAAAGTAAAATAATATCATTTCTAAATAGTTTCTAATTTAGCAACGTTTCTAATTTTCGATTTTTTTTACACCCAAATAAATACTAAGTAAATGAATTTCAGGACAATAATAGTTGTAGTGTACTTTTGGCTATCAACAGCAATAGCATCTCTTTTCTTACCATTCATCTTTCTTATGAAATTTTTAGGTTTTAAAAAAGCTCGCAACAAAATGGTCTTAAAAGCAGTCAGTCTTTGGGCTCGCAACATCATTTGGTCGTGTGGCATAAAAACCACAATAATTGGTATCGAAAATCTGCCAAATCACAACAAAATCTGTTTTGTTAGCAACCACCAGAGCAACCTTGATATTCCGATGATTTTGGGAAATGTACCACGAATAATAGGTTTTTTAGGTAAAGCCGAGCTTAAAAAAGTGCCCTTTCTAAGTACGTGGATGCGTGTGTTGAATTGCGCATTTATCAATCGCAAAAAAAGATACGAATCAATTTCTACCATCGAAAAAAGAATAGACGGAATACGAGCAGGGCACCCAATGTTAATTTTTCCTGAGTCTAAGCGTAGTAAATCTGCTACGATGCAAAAATTTCGTCGCGGGGGATTGAAATCCATCGTAGAGTCGGATATTACATTAGTTCCTTTGACAATTAGCGGCACGTATAAATCTATGGAAGAAAAAAAACAAATACGTCCTGGTAAATCAACACTAATAATTCATCAACCTATTGATTTAAAGATAATAACAGACACAGAGCGTGATGATATTTACATAACTTTACGAGACATTATCGACCCAGCCAACAATAAAACTCTTTTGAATAATTTGTAATTGTATGTAGTTTATATTCAAGCTGGTAATGACTCGAAAAGCGTTGATTGTTTTGACACATTTATTTTTTATTTTCAAATATTAAAATAAAAAACATGAGTATTAGAACGAAGATTAAATTAACCTATACCATTATTTGCTGTTTGTTGCTGATTTTCAGTCAAATAGTAAATCGTTGTCTCAATATTAAAAAGTGCATGGCACTTAAATATTATACAGAAAAATGTTGTAAAAGAAGCTGTAATCATTCCTATTGATTTTTAGAATGATATGTTAAAACATTTTGACATTTCTACACATCTAAATAATGAAAGCTATTTTCTTTCAAAGTATGGTAATTTTCTTTATACGTAAAATGAATTTAATAAAGTAAGCCATTAAAATTCCTAACTAAAGCTAAATCAGGCGTAAGCAAAATTATTAATTTTCCATTACTAAAAAGAATATCGTAGCGAATAAAAAAGAAACCACAGAAGATATTTTTCACTTTTTGGCAGTTGGCAATCCGAAAAAACAGGCGATGAAATAAGTGAAATCTATTCATCGAGGAATAACAAGTTAAGAGATATTGAATTATGAAAAATATTTACTCAATACAAATATTTGTAAGTACCCTTACAAAAGTTCTTCCGTTTTTATTAACGTAAGTTACTAATAATCATCTTAAACATTTCATAAAACTTATTATAACGGATTTTGTTAAAAAATGTAAATCTGTGAAAATCAGTCTAATCCGTGTTCCAATTTATGCGATGATAGGAACACGGATTTAACTGATTAACACGGATTTTTTCTAATTTTGAATAAAATATATCCGATATAATAAACTGAAAATCAACGAATTATAATTTCAACATAAATCGTTATAATTAGCATAAAAAATAAGTCTTAGACCTTATAAAAGCCATTAAAATCGGTGACATTGCCCGTTCGCGCTATCAAAGTTATCTGAGTATCTTGGAAGGCGAAGACGATAAATACAGAAACCCCGAATAGTTGTTCAAATTATGGTTAAGTCTTTCATTTATAGATATTGGCACGATATTTCGATTGCCGCAGAAGCGATTATCACCAATAAACTAAAATCTGCTCTCACAGCTTTGGGGATACTTTTTGGCGTGGCAGCAGTGATAAGTATGATGGCAATCGGGACTGGAGCAAAACAGGAAATTCTGGAGCAAATCAAACTTGTCGGGGCAAACAATATCATCATTAGCCCCAAAAGCAATTCCCTTGAAGACGGAAATGAGTCTGATAATGAAAAAATTTCGGCACGTTTTTCGCCGGGGCTGCTTCTTACCGATGTTGATGCGATAAAAAAATTGTTGCCAACTGTCGAAAACATAAGCCCTGAAATTGTTATTGATACATATTTGACAAGAAAAGGCAAACGAGAACAAACAAAATTGCATGGCGTATCGTCAAAATATTTTGACATATATAATTTGAAAATCGAATCGGGAAGAAACTTCAATTCCTATCATCAGGAAACCGCCGCACCAGTCTGTATTATAAGCCCTTATGTTAGCCAAGTTTTTTTTAGCGAAACAAATCCAATTGGAAAATACTTAAAATGCGGAAACATTTGGTTGCAAGTTGTTGGTGTTGTCGAGAAAAGACAATTGATGAGTGCATCAACCAAATCATCGGGTAAGCACACCTTGAGTTCAGATATTTTCGTACTAGCAAAAACAATTCTTCTTAGATATAAAGACCGCGCACGAATCACCGCCGGAATATTGGAGCGCGAGGCATCGAAAGCAAACATGAGAAAATACATTGAAGAAGAGAGTGGTACGGAGGTTAATGAGGTTGCAAAACCAAATGTAAATCAGTTAGATAGGATTATAGTGCAGGTTTACACGCCAGAACAAGTCATGCCGACAACAAAAATTTTAGAGCGAGTTTTGCAACGCAGGCACAACGATGTAATTGACTATCAAATTACAGTGCCTGAACTTTTGCTAAAACAACAGCAAAAAACAAAAGATATATTTAATATTGTATTAGGAGCAATTGCTAGCATCTCACTTATTGTTGGTGGAATAGGCATAATGAATATTATGTTAGCCTCTGTTTTAGAGAGAATTAAGGAGATTGGCACACGCATGGCAATCGGAGCGCGAAAAACCGATATAATAGTTCAATTTCTTGCCGAATCGGTATTGATAAGCATTACAGGCGGATTTGCAGGTGTTTTGCTTGGTATCATATTAAGCAAAATGATTACCAAATTTTCCGGCATCTTAACAATCGTATCACCATTATCCATAATTATAGCCTTTGGTGTTTCTGTTTCAATCGGTATAATTTTTGGTATTTTGCCCGCAAGAAGAGCAGCCCAACAAGACCCCGTTGTCTCATTACGAAATTAGCACGTAAGTATAATCGACAACAACATATTGAAAAACTACAATATAATATTTAAGGTTGTTCAGTAATTTGACAAAATTTCGTATCTTTGTTATAATTACTAACATTTTGTAAATGGCAGAAAAACAAATAAAATCGCATGACGGCTTTTTCAAAAAGATATTTTCAAAGAAAGCCGAAGTAAAAGAATTTCTCGAAAAAACAACACCACGAGAAATAGTTAAAAACTTACAGTTAAAAACGTTACAATTAGACACGACAAATTATATTGACGATAAATTGAAGGTTCTTTATAAGATTGTGTGGGTAGTATAGGCTAATAATAGTTATATTTGCA
>JAOZMU010000423.1 GCA_029934165.1 Bacteroidales bacterium | reverse complement strand
AATAACGCCTGAAATAAGCGGCGGCGGGGGATTAAGCGAGAACTTTACCTGAGATCAAGCCCCCGCCGTCCGCTTCATTTCAAGGTTATGTGGCTATTGCAAGTTGCCAACTTTCACTTGCCGCTAACAATTCGTAACAGATATATAATCTCTTCCAAGCCCACCTTTTTATCACCGTTTACGTCACAGCCCTCAGAATCAAGGAAACTCAGAAGACTGACATCAAAAGAATCGGTCTTTCCCTGGTAGGACGCTGTTATTTTGCAACTGCCTGCTACGGCTTCCGGTTTGTTGATCAGCAAACCGCTGCTGTTAATATCGCTGTTTTCACAATCTTCTGACCATTCAGCCGCTTCAGTCACGTTGCGAGTTGTGCCATCGTCATAATAAGCCGTGCATGTGTACATCGAACAGTTGCCCAGCAGAACATTTTCAGAACCGCTTATCTCAATATGTGTGAAATCTGCGTTCGGCACCGCCGTGATCCATCCGTATAGCTCCGCACTGGTTTTATGATCTTCCAAGACATGAAATTCTTTGAGTTTCGTTTTTCCGCCGTCCTGACTGAAACCGATCATCTCAAGTTTGTAGTCAACATTGTCAATTGCAAAGGACTGAGTGGGAAAGGAGTCAGGGAAATATACGAAATCCGCATTTTCCCAATCCGTTCCTTCGTTCGGTGTCGATTCCAGACTGAGAGTGAAAGCCGAGGTGATACGCCCTACAAACGGATTCCTGAAGTCAAGCAAAAGCCTGAGATTCACAGCCGAAGCATCTGTTCCGGTAGCTGTGGTGCCATTGTAATATGTAACTGTTCCCAGCTTGAAAGGTATTTCCGGCTGTATGCCGAAAGAGCCGCCTTCAAACCTGAGACTGTTGGGTTCGGGCGTGTCACCTGTCACTCTGCCGTATTGGAAATATGGTGTGTCAATTCCTGTCAGAACCTGACTGCCCTGCTTGGTCGGAACCGGATCGCTCCAAATACCTGAAAGCAGACCTTCGATTTCGGTACTTCCGGTGACACTGGTATCAGGATGCCCTGAAGTCCATGCCGGATTATTTATCAATTCTCCCGAATTGTCATTTCCTGCAAAATCCTCCGTCGAATCTCCCGATCCCTCATTAAAAGGCAGATATACAGCAAGCCCGCTTTCCGTACCCGAAGGAGGAGTCAGCATATATTCCCGAATCTGTTCCTGAGAAAGCGGGGTCTGCCAAATTTGCACTTCGTCAATCTGACCGTTCACGAAATTGTAATGTTCCGAACTTGAATGATGCCTTGCACCGATCCAGAAATTTGTATCGCTTGTGCCAGTGAAAGTATACTCAAAAGTCAGCATTTCAGCCCCGTTCACATAAACTTTCGCTGTATGACCCTCGGCAACTAGAGCCAGATGAATCCATTCACCGATATTGCTCCCCGCAAAAACCTGATCAGTGTACATATCTCCCACACCGGCAAAAACAAGGTTTCCCTCATAGATTCCAAGATAGAATCTGTGATCATTTCCGTCATGAACACCGATGCTCTGGTTTTTGTCAACCGTGTTGAATTTAGCCCAATACATAAGAGTTTTCGCATTGGAATCAGGATAGTAATTGGTGCTTACATAATTGTCGGTTCCGTTAAATTCAAGCACATATCCGTCCGAATCCTGTGCCAGTATTTCTGCTTCACACAATGACATGAAAAGAATAACAGAAAAAAGGACAGCCAATTTTTTCATAAAATTTTCTCCCTATTTGATTAAAGCCAGTCGAGTAGCCGGGGGCTGTTGCCAGCCCCAAGCCCTCTAAGAACCGTGCTTGCGACTTTCACCGCACACGGCTCAAGCATTTCAAAGGCCATCTCTTGCGGAGAGACCCGACTGCTCTTATTTAAAAACAGACGCCTGCTTAGAAGCACCTGATTTTCTTTTACGAAAATAATCCGCAAAATTCAAATCAAACGGATTTGCTTCAGCTTTTATTTTGATATGACGCCTTATGCCAATACTGCCGGTTCGGATGAGTTTATAACACCTTGCCTTTTCCTTTTTCTTTTCAACTGACGAAAAAGTCCATATTTTAGAAGTGTTTGACCAGTATTTCCTTACCAGCCAGGATTTTCTCTTCTCAGGGTGTTTTTTCCTCATCCAGTTCCACAGTTGTTTATAGATGCAGTTATCCACCTTGCCAAAAACTCTGCCGGATACAATATGCCGGTGATAGTTTGCCCATCCCCTTAATTTTGGATTCAGAATGCTGATAAGTGTCTGGGCTGGTAAAGCCTGACACTTTTTAATTACAGCAATTATATTTTCTTTAAAAGCCCGGACATTATCTTTTGCCGGAGTTATGAGCATTTTGCCTTTGTATTTTCTGCAATTCTGCCCGAGAAAATCAAATCCCTGATCTATCCTTGTTATTTTGGTCTTTTCCTGTGATAATTCCAGACCTCTTTCAGCCAGAAAGGATTCTATGGCCGGTTTTACCTTATTTTGCAAAATATCTTTTGATACGCATGTTATAATAAAGTCATCAGCATACCGAATGACATTGATCTTTGAACGGGTATTGCCAAAAATTCTTTGAGGTACTGCTGATTTGGCAGCATTCTCAAGACCGTCCAACGTCATATTTGCAATCACAGGTGAGATAATCCCGCCTTGCGGAGTTCCTTTGTGGTTCGGACAGAGTTTCCCCTCTTCAATATACCCGGCTTTCAGCCATAATGAGAGCATCTTTTTATCCATCGGGATATTTTAAGAAGCCATTGGTGACTGATTTCATCAAAACAGGCTTTTATGTCTCCTTCAAGAACCCAAACAGGGGAATACTTTTTGCTCAGACATATAAAAGCCTGTGCAATAGCATCGGCACATCTGCGAAATTGGCGGAATCCGTATGAATTCGGATCTGCTTTTGTCTCCGCAGCCGGCTCAAGCGCCAGTTTATAAAGTGCCTGCATTGCCCTGTCTTTCATTGTCGGGATACTCAAAGGTCTTTTCCTGCCGTTTTTTTTCGGGATATATATTCTCCTGAGGGGTAAGGGTTTGTAGCCTTTTTGGTTTAATTGTTTAACTGCCTCAGCTTTCTGGCTGCATAAAGTCCATGTAACTCCGTCTGTTCCGGGTGTCTTTCTCCCTTTATTTGACGTGACTTTTTTGATCGCCAGAAGTTTGGCATAATAAGAATGGGTCAGAATCCACTGTAAAGCTTTTGCCTTACCGTATTTTCCTTCCCTGACAGCCTTTGCGATACGCATCTGCAGTCTTTTGACGGCTTTTGTCACTTTTTTCCAGTTGACAGCTGTCCAACTGATTGTGCCGCTGAAAGATGCACCGGCAGGCTTTTCAGCCTCCGTCATTTGCTTTCCTTTCTTCAAAGATTCCATAGATTATCTCGCAAAGAAACACCCGTCGGAAGTCTGCTCACTTTCGTGCCGGACAATGTTGTCATAAACTCAATCCGTATCCGCACCATTACAGCACGGCATTCGCCTGTTCCGACATCCTTTACCCGCACTCCCGTCAGTCAACCTTGCGGTTTCCTTACCCCGAAGGGAGGAATACGGGCTTACCATGTTCCGTGTAAATATCATAAAGACAGGTTAGGTTCCGCCTCTGCGCCGGTGGTACTTCATCTGCGATGAAGGAGTTATGAGCCTTCATACCTGACCACATACCTTTTGGTCAAAGCCTGTCAGCATCTTTGGCTTTTTCTCGTAACGACGCTGCAACGATTCAAATATTTTAACCATACTGTCAAATCCTGGCTCCCTTACCGCCCTGATGCTGGCAGAGTTGAGTTCCGCTCACGCTTCGCTCTCCTGGATAAACCACGGGCTTCATTGTCTCAGGAGCTTTGCACCCCCCGATTGCTCAGGACGCACATCCTGATAGGATACCTGTTGCAGAAAACAGGGTTATTAATTAATAAATAATAACAAATACTTACACGACTTCATGTCGCACCATAACGCAGAGATAAGCGGCGGGGCTTTTTCCGTCCGCTTCATCGCCGGGTTA
>JAOZMU010000422.1 GCA_029934165.1 Bacteroidales bacterium | reverse complement strand
AAATAAATATTTCTTTAATCTTTTGGAAAGGCAACCATTAACGATGGATGAACTAAAACTGTTTAACATAGATAAGAACGCTACAAGTTCAGAACAGATGGAAGTAACTAAAAAACTTATCAGTAAAGTTTTAAAAGATAGCGTTCCTGATGCAACAGATGAAGAAATAAACAGTATTGGAACAAAGTATTTAGAACCATTAATGAATGCGATAATGGAAGTTAATGGGTTCAGTGAACAAAAAATCAATTTAATTAAAAACAAGTTAAAACAATGAGTTTTGCAGGATTAAAAAACAGAATACTTAATCGTAAAAACGGAAGTGATATCACTTCTTTTTTTTATTTGATTAAAGAACTTGGTCTTGGAGACTTATTGCTTGGTAAAGATTATGAAGGCGAGTTTGAATTGAAAGGTGAAAAGATTCCTTTTAAGTTCAGGCAGAAACCGTTAAAAATGTCACAGGTTAATGTTTTATTAAAAGAACTTAACGAGCATTACAAGAGAGAAAACAAAGCGAACAGGAAGGGAAAAAGATGACTGCGGAAGTATATGAAATAAAAATCATTGGTGAATTTATAGATAGAATGACTGGTGGGTTAAAAAGGGCTAGTAAAAGTGCTAAACAAATGCAGAAAATATATAAGGGGACTCATAAACTTCTTAATGGTGGTGCTCAAGCACTTCTTAACAACGCATCTAATGTCAATAAACTGACAGCACAATATGATTCTTTTGGTAAAGTTATGACTGCTCCTATGGAAACATGGAAAAAACTTAATGAACAAGGAGCGAATTTTAATTCTCGTGGTGCTAAGTTCGCTAATACTACTAGGAAAATGATGCATGGTATGCGTGGTTTCAAAATGGAAATGCTGGGTGTTATGTTTTTTGGTATGGCTCTTGCTAACACTATGAAACAATTACTTAAACCTGCTGCGGAGAGTGCAGGAATATTCGAGATATTCGGCACGGTTCTTGAGGTCTTGTTTTTACCTATTATGATTGCTTTACTTCCTTTAATACTTAAGGTTGCGGAGTATTTCATGAATTTAGATAATAGCACTAAGATGGTGTTAGGTGTTATAGCGTTGTTAGCTTTAGCGTTTGGATCATTATTAATGTTTGTTGGTCAGTTGTTCTTAGGTTTGGGTAGTCTTATATTGTTTTTGCCTGTGGTTCAAGGAATATTTGCAGGTCTTGCAGGCGCGATAACTGGAACGCTAGGTTTGATTCTTGCAGTTGTGGCTGCTTTCGTGATAGGATTCATGATGGCTTGGAAAGATAACTTTGGTAAAATAAGAGAATGGACTAAAGTATTCGCAGATAGTTTGAAAAACATTTTCGGTGGGTTAGTAGATATAATCAAAGGAGTGTTTAAACTAATTTGGAGTATTCTTAGTGGCGATACTAAGGGTGCTGTTGAAGGATTAAAAAAGATTTGGGAAGGATTTAAAAGTTATTTCATAGGTTTAGGACAGTTCATAGTTAGCGTGTTAGTTATTGCTGCGTTAAGCATTACTAAGTTATTAGTTAATATTGTTAAGTTCGTTTGGAACACGATTATTTCTGCAATTCAAGGTGCTATAAACTTAGTAATATGGGGAATAAATAAAGTTATTCAATTAATGAACAAGATTCCAGGTGTTAACTTGGGAGAAATAGGAAAGGTTGATTTTAGTGGTGCTAAACTTGGAGAGTTAAAAGAGTTTGAAGGCAGTAAAAGTCAAGCAATTACTGAGTACAAACAAGACATAACTATTAATATAGAGGGTGGCGATCCTGAAAAGACGAGACAAGTGGTTCAAGAAGAATTGCAAGTAATTGCAGTTAGTTCGAATCAATAAAGGAGATAATGATATGGCGAGTTATGAAAATGTTAAATTTACGAAAGGGAGTAACGTATTGTTTATTGATACTATTAGAGTGGTGGAGAATTATACTAATGCTGTGAAGGTTATTAAGAAACCTACTACTGAGGACGCTCCTGAGAGTCCTATGCTTATTAATCTTAATAAGATGGAGGACAGGTTCACTATTACCGGGCATTTGTCTTATGGTAAGATGGATGTTACTGATACTTGGACTAGTGCTAAGGATAAGAAAGAGGGTTTTAAAGGGATGATGAATCAGGGTAGTACTGTTACTATGACTTATGAAGGAAGTAGTTTTTCTCTTGCTATTGACAAGTTTCAGATTACTGATAACGCTAATGATAATCAAGACATGGTTGAAGGAGAGGTAGTTTATGATGTTACTGTTAGTGGTGTTGTTGGAGAGGATGTGATTTAAATGGTTAATACTACGAGTTTTATGGATTTGGTTAAAACCGCTGTTAAGGCAGAGGTTGTTACTCAGATGTCTAATCCTGCTGTTGGTACTAGTAATACTACTCCTACTGTGGGTGATGTGGCTCTTGGTGCTGAAACAATTCGTAAGGCTAGACAGGATTACACTGAAGGAACTAGTGATGTTACGATTAGTTTGTGGATTAGTAGTGTTGAGGGTAATGGTACGTCTCTTAAGGAGACTGGTGTGTTTAATGCTTCTAGTGGTGGAACTCTTCTTACTCATGAAACGTTTACTGCTATTTCTAAAACTAGCGGTATTGAGTTATGGATTGATGTTGAGGAACAGATTGATGTGTCACAATGACTGTTAAAAATTATTATTTAAAAAAAGGGAGTACTGAGTACTCTTTGAATAGTTTTAATTGGAAGGGTAATGGTAATAAAGGTGTTGATACTTGGGATTGTAGTATGAGTAGAACTTATGCTGACATCATTGTTATTGGTGATGAGGTGAGTATTGGTTATCATGATGCTAGTGACTTGTTTGTTGAACAATTCGCTGGAGATATAACTTTTACTAGTGGTAATGAAGAACACAAGTTCACAATGGAAAGCTTTGGTGGTAGACTGAATCGTTCTGAACTCATTGATGAGATTTTTACTGATAAGAGTCCTGAGTTCATTGTAGAATACGTTGTTGATAATTACACGGATCTTACTTATGCTGGAACGTCTACTAGTGGAACAACCATTACAAGATTTGTTGTTAATGGTGAGACTGCAGGACAAGTTGTTAATCGTATATTGAAAGAGATTGATTGGCAGATAAGAGTTACTATTTCTAAAGATGCTTATTTTGAACCTAAAGGTGATTTGGCTAGTAGTATGAGTTTGAATGTTGGAATTAATGCTTTCATGGAAAAGGATTGGAAGACTACGCCTAATCAGTTAATTAATGATATTATTGTTGTTGGTGATAATGCTGTGTTTAATACTGATGAAAGTTTTACTGCTACTGCTTCACAAACTGATTTCGTTGTGTTGTATAAGATTGTTGGAACTGTTAGAGTAACTGTTAATGGTTCTGAGGTAGTTGGTGGTCAAGAAGGCTCGGTTGGCACTTATGCTTATAGTGTGGATAAAGAAGAGAAAACTATTATTTTTGAAACAGGATTGAGTGTGAGTGATGCGGTTGTTGTTTATTATAATTATGAGATCTCTATTAAGATTAAAGCAAAGAATCAAGCTAGCATGACTAGTAATGGTAGGTTTCCTAAGAAGATTAGTGATAATAATTTGAAGACTATGAGTGCTGCAAGAGCTTTTGCTAAGAAGATATTGAAGACTTACGGTGAGCCTATTAAGACTGGGGACTTACTTGTTAATTGGGATGCTAATATTAATGTTGGTGAGACCATTCAGGTTGTTGACTCGTTTAATAATATTGATAAAGAGTTCGTTGTGGTAGGTCTTAGTATGAAGTACCCTGATGGAACTAAGACTTGTAGTGTTGGCGTTGAACAAATGGACTTGGTTAACTGGAATAAGAGTATTGACCAGAGGGTTAAAAATCTTGAGAACAAACAAGATAATAGTGATTTGATTCAGAAGTATGAGGGTTTTGTAGAGAAAATAAATGTTGTTACTAAGAAAGGCAGGACGAGGATTAGGAGTAGTACTCTTGGTAATTCTTGGATTGTTGGAAGTAGTACTAATGGTT
>JAOZMU010000421.1 GCA_029934165.1 Bacteroidales bacterium | reverse complement strand
TTTTTCAAATTTATTATTTTTAACTCTAAATTTATTATTGTCCAAAGTCTAATATATAAATAATAACAAGATGATTTCAAAAAAAATACTCATCGTTGAAGATGATAAAATGCTAAGTACAATATTTAGAATGTTCTTGAAGAATTTAAACCATGAACTTATTGGAGTTTATTTGGACGGAAAAACTGCGATAGAAAAGTGCAAGACCGAAAACCCAGATATTGTCTTGATGGACATACATATACATGGCGAAATAGATGGAATCCAAACGGCACATATTATCCAAAAAAATTACGATATACCAGTCATTTTTCTTTCTAGCGACACCGATGAGACGACTGTTCAAAGTGCTATTCAGACAAATTCCTACGGTTTTTTGGTTAAGCCTGTTAATAAAACTACACTCGGAATTGCTATCGAATTAGCCTTTTTTAAGCATAAATACGAAAACGATTTGCGTAATAAAGAGAGCCGATACCGAGCAATGATAGACGCTTCGGCAGATGCGATTATTGTTGTTACAGACGAAGAAATTGAGTTTATCAACAAAGCTGGAATCAAGTTTCTTTCTTTAGATGCTGCTGATAATCTGACTGGTTGCAATATCGACAGGATAATTTGCGCAGATAATAAAGAGCTTTTCATTGAGAAACTAAATTATTTAATAGACAATAATATTAACATAGATTCTTTTCAAGCAAAATTAGTTTGCCACAATAAATCTGCAAAAACTGTCGATTTTATTTGCTCGGCAATCGGTTTTGGTGGCAGCCGGACAGCCCAGCTAATTATTCGTGATGTAAATCTCAATTACTAATGTTGTGTCTGCATCAGCATATTATTAATCGTCCCATGTTTCTTGTTGATAATCATCTAATTACAAAGCTTAAATTTGCACAACTCGAAGACATTTAAGCAACTACTAAATTAGGTTAAATAATTTATGTTTCAGATTGTATAAAATTCTTATTTTCAAGCCGTAGCCAATTCGTCAGTATTAATTCTTAATTAGTATAATTTATTCGTCAACACCTTTTTACCTAAAATCACAAAAACCATGAAAAATTTTGCGCTGATATTTTTATTAATACTTCCGTTTTTTACGTTTTCGCAGAATGAAAAAAAGATGGAATTGACTTCTAAAATCAGTTCTGTCGTTGTTTTCTTGAATGCTGCCGAAATTACGCGCAGCGAAAAAATACAATTCTCATCTGGTCGTACCCGATTAATATTCAGAGGGTTAAGTCCTAATTTGGTTTATAAAAGCATACGCGTAAATGCAAAATCTGGCGTTTCTATTTTGTCTATCTCAAGCAAAAAAGATTATCTGTCGGATATAGCCGAAAATCCGCGTGTCAAACAACTACGAGACTCGCTGGAGATACTGGAAGACAGAAACATAGCCCTAATAAGTGAAAAAGAAGCATACGCAACAGAAAAAGAGTTGTTGAAAACAAATATTTCTATCGGTGGCGAGAATAAAGGCGTGGTTGTTACGGAGTTAAAGGAAGCGGCAGAGTTTTATCGAACCAGAGTTTTGGACATAAACAAAAAAGTGGCGGGTATAAACAAAGAGACAAAAAGTATTACTCTAAAAACTAGCCGTTTAATACAGGAACTCAAAGAGTTGAACGCAGAACTTATTTATATCCGCAGCGAAGTCGAGGTGCTTGTAAGTACCGAAAAAAGTTTAAGCTCGGAAATTAATATCAAATATTTGATTAGCGATGCTGGCTGGGCACCGCATTATGAACTGAGAACCAATGAAGTAGGACAAGAAATTGAACTAATTTATCGGGCAAAAGTCTATAACAATTCCAAGATAAATTGGAGTAATACCAAAATAAAACTATCGACTGGCGACCCAAACCTAAGTGCTGTCCAGCCCCGACTAAAACCGTGGTATGTCAATCAAGGAACTACTACGTACAATTCGCAGGTTTCCAATTTGAATATCGCAAATAATAGTTTCCAATGGTCTGGAACTGAGGGTAATGACATTTCTCAACAGCAAGCAATTTCATATAACGAGTTTCAGCCTGGCTCGACAGCTGTTTCGTCAGAATATCAAGAAGTTGAAGTTTCGGAATTAAGCGTTGAGTTTGAAATTAAATCGCTATATACTATTCCTTCAGATAACAAGCCCTATCTTGTTGATGTTGCGGAACATAAGCTGCCGGCAACCTTCAAACATTACGCTGTCCCGAAGATGGGAAAAGACGCATATTTGCTTGCACGCATTAGCGGTTGGTCTGATATTAATTTGATTGAGGGTCCTGCAAACATCTATTTTAGTGGCTCTTACATTGGACAGTCGTACATTCATACACGCAATGTTCGCGACACGCTGGACATCTCGTTGGGGCGCGACAAAAAAGTTATGGTTACCCGAACAAAACTAAAAAAATTCAGCAGCAATCAGTTTTTTGGCTCAAAACAAGAGGAAACGTTTGCTTATCAAATGGTTGTGAAGAATAATCACAAAAAAGCTATAACTATTGATGTTTTTGACCAACTCCCAATTTCTCAGCACGATGATATAAAAGTCAAAGCAATTGAAACTACTGATGCAGTGCTTATTGAGGACACTCAAAAACTTAAATGGACGCTTGTTTTAGAGCCAAATCAATCTAAAGACATACGATTGACTTACTCCATAAAACACCCAAAAACGGTAAAAATTCAAAAGACCAGAAAAAGAAATGTTCAGATGCGAAAATTTTAATCTGGCGTAAAAACTTTGATATGACACCCCACAAATAGTGATTTATTTACGTGGTGTTATTTATTGAGTTTAGGTGCTATTTGTCGAAAAACCGATAAGTAGGACAAAATTATTAAAGAGTTCTGTATAAAAAGGTCTGTAATTCGGCTTTATAATGCGTAACCACCTAACAATAAATATTTTACGAAAACAAGTTATTTAAGGATAACTACTTATTAATGAATGCTTTATGCTTTTTATTATCAAAATATGATACTTTTAGACAGGACACATTAAAAAAGAAAAGAAATTATGTATATTTGGATGCTCGAAATAAAAAAAAATAGATAATCCAATGACAGAATTTAATAGCGAAAGCACTAAAATACTTATAGTTGAGGACAACGAAATGAATATCAAAACTATGAGTCTGATACTTAAACGAAAAGGATATAAACTTTCGGTGGCACGTAATGGTCAGGAAGGAGTAGATATTTATCAAAAAGAACATTTTGACCTGATACTCATGGACATACAGATGCCCGTCATGAATGGGTACGAAGCGACAAAATTTATCCGCGCGTTAGAGAAAACTACGCAGCGACATATTCCGATTATTGCCCTCACTGCTTATGCGATGAACGAAGACCGTCAAAAATGTCTGAATGCCGGCATGGACGAATATTTATCGAAGCCAGTACGTCCGCATTTATTGTATGCAACTATCGAAAATACTATCAATGACAACAAAACCTAAGCAACTAAAATGAATATTGAAGAAACCTGTGATTATTGTTCGCAAATGAAATGTGTTTCCAAATCGTTTCCTTTTAATGAAACGGCACTGGTTTTCAAGGTATTGGATAAGATGTTTGCGCTCATAAATTTAAACGACGAAAAAAGTATCAATTTAAAGTGCGACCCCGAAAAAGCTATTCAATTGCGAGAGCATTTTTTATCTGTTGTGCCTGGTTATCACATGAATAAAAAGCATTGGAACACAATTTACCTTGATGGCACTATTACGCCCAAAAAAATCCAAGATTGGATTGACCATTCCTACGAATTAGTAGTTGCCGGAATGACAAAAAAACAGCAGCGATTCGGGAGCATTTCACTATTATCAATAGTGTTTCTTGCTTATTCTCTATATTGCATAACCTCCCCCTTACCGCCTAATTTTCTCATTGTCAGAATAGAAAATAAGTAAGTTTATCCGGATTTAATTACATTGGTTTTTTATATGCTAAATTATTTTATAATAGTTTACATTATCCTGTTTGGCTACCCGTCTAAAGTTGGACAAATTTTGTATATTTGAGTAAACCCAATAA
>JAOZMU010000420.1 GCA_029934165.1 Bacteroidales bacterium | reverse complement strand
GTACGAAATAAACAAAAAACAAACGGATAAAAAATTAGAAGTTGCAACAGAGAAATTAGAAAATGAACTTAAAGTAAGTAGAGAAAAAGACAAAGCATTGGGTGAAAAAGACAAAGAACTAGGAAAAAAAGACAAAGCATTGGGTGAAAAAGATAAGCTGATAATTGACTTAGCAAAAACATTGAAAGCTGCTAATGTTTCCATTGAGCTAATCATCGAAAAAACACAATTATCAAAAGAAGATATTGAAAAATTGTAATCTTCTTATTCAAAAATTTAAACCACAATAAAACAGGAATAATGTGAACTTTGATTTTATAGACGGCTTGTGTTCAAATAAATACAGTAATGATTAATAAAATAATTTATATGTGGTTTTCATAAAAATCAATACGCGTTTAAAGAAAGCGTTATACTTGTTTTTCGGACTGAAAGCATAGTAAAATTTAGCCGAGCAAAACGCTAATCATCTTTGCGTCCTGAAAAGGATAACACTTTTTACACATAAAAATTAACTCTCCAAAAATTGGAGGAATAGAATATTCTCAACGATATGAAAAAATCAATATTTAACCGACATCTTTCAAGTGTCGTTGCCATCGGAATAATTGTAGGTATATTTTTGGGTTGCTCGACAGAAAAAAACACGAAAATGAGCCGAGCATACCATAACCTAACTGCTAGATACAATGTTTATTTTAATGGTATTCAAGCCTATAAGGCAGGTGTAGAAAAAGTCGATAAAGCATTTATTGATAATTATACCGAGGTTTTGCCAGTTTTTAAATATGCCGACCTGACAGCCAACTCCATGGCAACCAGCGATATGGATATTGCGATAGATAAATCATCGAAACTTATTGCAAAACACTCGATTACGAAAAAGCCTAAGCGAAGAGGTAAATCGAAAAAGAGTAAAGAATTTCGTAAAAAACCAGAGTTTTGTAACTGGGTCGATGATTCATATTTTTTGATGGGAAGAGCTTTCTTTTATCAAAATTTATACGATTCGGCAATGGTAAATTTTCAATTTGTTGCGCAAACATACAATAAAGAAGAAATTCGTTTCGATGCAATGCTATGGATGGCACGTTCGTACAATCATCAAAAAAAATATAGAGATGCTGTCGATATGCTTCAAATTTTGGAGGGCGATGATGAATTTCCTGAGCGACTGAAGAATGAGTTTTTCTTGGTTTATGCCGAACATTATTTGTTGCAAAAAAAATATCAAGACGCAGTTCCGCACCTTGACACAGTTTTGAAAGTTGTAGATGCTAAACGCTTCAATTTCAGGGAGAAAAAAGCCGCTATTAGATATAAATTTATCTTGGCACAAATTTTTCAGCGCAACAAACAATTTACAGAGGCGACAGAACTTTTCACGGAAGTTATAGACAAAAAACCATCTTATGATATGGCGTTTAGTGCGCAAATAAACCGTGCAATGTCCTACGATGTCGCAAATGGAAGTGCCGAAAATATCATTGATGAACTCTATGATATGCTTGATAATGAAAATAATATAGAATATAGAGACCAAATTTATTACGTGCTTGGCGACCTTGCAATGCGCGAAGGAAAACGCACGGAGGCTACCAGTTTTTATCTACAATCGTCCAATGTCAGCACCGATAATAAAAACCAGAAAGCATTGTCGTGCAAAGCGTTAGCCGAAATTTATTTTGAGGACAAAAACTATCCAAATGCACAGGCATACTATGATAGTACGATAATGAATTTGGACAGAAATTATAGCAATTACGATAAAGTTTATAAACTATCCAAAAACTTGACTTCTTTAATCCGCAACCTTTCGGTTGTGCAATACGAAGACAGTATGCAGCAAGTTGCGCAAATGTCTGATTCTGAGCGCGATAAACTTATTCAAACATTGGTGCAAAATGCAAAAAATGAAAAAGCCTCAGAAGAGGCAGTTGCCAACAACGCAAATGCAGATTTTGACCCAATTTTCGACCAGCCACAATCGAATGCCTTTGGACAATCGAACACAGGCGGAAAGTTTTATTTTTACAATCCGTCTTCGTTGAGCATTGGTTTGAGTGAGTTTCAGAAACGCTGGGGAAAACGAAAACTCGAAGACAACTGGCGACGAAGCAGCAAAGCCGTTACGATGGAGGACGATGAAATGGACGATAATCCAGATGAAGTTACATCGGCA
This sequence comes from Bacteroidales bacterium, assembly GCA_029934165.1. Taxonomy (GTDB): domain Bacteria; phylum Bacteroidota; class Bacteroidia; order Bacteroidales; family JAOZMU01; genus JAOZMU01. Next base: position 1,858 of record JAOZMU010000420.1, on the reverse strand, counting down.
AAAGACACCTTAGATGTTACAACGCCAGAGTATTATCTTGCCGATTTACCGCTGACGGACAGTTTGATGGATGTCTCGGATAGTCGCATAGAAAAAGCTATATTTAAGGCTGGCGAAATTTACAAAAACAAACTTTCGGATTACGAGGCAGCAATTCAAAAATACGAAGAATTAAACCAACGATTTCCGCAAACATCGAATTTAATCGAATCGTACTACGGATTATTTCAGTGTAACCGCGAAATTGGAAATACTACGCGTGAGAATTATTATAAGAATAAGATTATCAACGAGTTTCCGAATAGCCGATATGCTAAAATCTTCACAAATCCGAACTATCTGAAAGAGCTTGAAGCCAATAAAGAAAAAGTTGCAAATCTGTATTCCGAGGCATACACGTTGTACGCCGATGAAGATTTTGCTGGCACAGTAACAAAATGCGATGATATTTTGGGGCAATATCCTGAAAATTTGGTGCTTGACAAACTTCATTTCCTGCGGGCAACGGCACAAGGCGCGATGAACGCACCCGACCATACACAACTAAAAACTACACTAGAAAAGTTTGTAAAAGATTATCCTTCGAGCAAACTAAAACCGATTGCTTTAGAAATAATCAAGAAAATCGAAAGCGGAGGCATACAAGAAGTTGAAGAAAAGTTGTATCTTTTCAATGAGAAAGCCATTCATTTATACGTAGTTGCAGTCCGAAAAGGAAAAACCGGCATGACGCAATTGAAATTTGTTTTCGAGAATTTTAACTCTACAAATTACTCGACAGATGATTTTGAAATGGAAACATTCGAGTTGAACGATTCCATTGAGTTGTTAACTATCAAGTCGTATTACAACGGACAAACAGCTCTATCCTACCATTCAGCAGTACGCCTTAACCAATACTTATTCAAGGGGTTAGATAAAAAAGATTATAATGCTTTTGTTATTTCATCGTACAATTTTACGAAATTTTCAAAGGATAAAGGTGTCAAGAAATACGTAAAATTCTTCGATGAGAATTACAGCCTCAATGCGCCAAAAAACAATAGCCCCCAAAGTACGCCAGACAAAGGCAAAACAAACGGTAGTAGCAGTGGCTCTAAGGGCAAAGGGGCGACACCGAACAACAAAGGCGGCAACAAACCATCGAAAAGCGAGAAGATGAAAAAGAGCAAAAACATGAATCAAAACCAAAACACAAATCAAGGCGATAACTAATCTACAACACAATAGTAAAAAGCCTCTGAAAGATAATTTCTGATGTTTTTTGTTATTCGCATAAAATAGTAACGCCAAAAAAGGCTTTTGAAACTAACGACAGATAGCCTTGCTTGACTTGTTTTAAAAATGTAATATATTGTATTAATATTCAGATTAATAACAACAAAATAAGTGTCGATTATCTTTACACACCAATTCAATTTGTGTTTTATGGAAAGGAAAGAACAATATTATAAAGAATAAATAGCGGAAGAAATTCGGCGTATTTTAGATTTGGAACAAAATAAAGAAACAGCCTACGCTACAATACCTGCCGCATTGTGCTTCGTAGCAAGCGTTTTACGCGCTTTTTGAGCTGATTTCAATTATAAAAATTCGTTTGCTATCCGTAGGGACACGACACATCGTGTCCTTACGGATAGGTTAATGTAATAATTTACAATGTGTTAAATTATTCATGAATAAACCATGCAAAACATTGTTTCTGATGCGTTCGGAAATATTATGTCCTAACAATAACACAGTAATTAAAAACTAGTTAAGTAAAATAAAAGCTGAATTACTGTGTTTTATGCGATGTTTAGGTTTTTGGGCTACCAGTCTAAAGTTGGACACCCCTGTTACTTAACCAGTTAGCTTT
>JAOZMU010000419.1 GCA_029934165.1 Bacteroidales bacterium | reverse complement strand
TTATCAGTTTCTCTTTTTGACTGAGATTATCTTCATCGGTTTTTTTAAATGCACGAGTTAATGGCTGAAATTCAAGCGTTTTTATGTTTTCGCCTATCAGCGTTGAAATAATTATCAAAGCACTGTCGTTATCCTGCATTAAATATCGGAAAACAACGTCGTAAATTGGATTCGGAATGATTAAAATTTCGTCTGTATTTTCGGGATTTTGGATTTTCATTTTTAAGTATTATTAGGTTATTGGTTGATACAAAGATAATACTTTTAATTCTATTCTTAAAAGCAGGTAGAGTTTTCTCGCGAGTGCTAACTGTTTGCTTTAGTGGGTATTTATTTGGTACTATATACTATTTTGTACAGAATCGACAAGGTTTGTCAATTTAAAGAACTCTTCAACCGAAAGCTGTTCGGGACGTTTGGCAAACAATTCGGGTTCTGATAGAGACAAGTCTTTGGTTATTAATGCTTTTAATGAGTTACGCAATGTTTTTCGTCGTTGATTGAATGCTGTTTTCACGACAACCTTAAAACGCCTTTCGTTGCAAGGGATTTTTGTTATTTCTTTGCGTGTCAGACGAATAACACCCGATTTTACTTTTGGTGGTGGAACAAAAACGTCTTCGTTTACCGTGAAAAGATATTCGACATCATAATAGGCTTGCAACAACACGCTTGGGATTCCGTATTTTTTCGAGCCAGGCGCAGCTGTAATGCGCTCTGCGACTTCTTTTTGAAACATTCCAACAACCTGTCCAACAACTTGGTAGTTTTCGTACACTTTGAACATTATTTGGCTCGAAATATTATACGGAAAATTACCAATAAGGGCAATTTCTCCATGCTCGGCACAGAATGTTTGGAGGTCGTAGGCAAGGAAATCTTCGGATAGAATTTGTGGCGATAAACTCGGATAATTTTTGTGCAAATAGTTGATGGACTCTGAATCTATTTCTACAATCCAAAGGTCATATTCTGGCTTTTTGCACAAAAAATTTGTCAAAACACCAGTGCCAGCACCAACTTCGATACAGCTGCAACGGTTTGGTTTGTCGAGCTTTTCGTGTAATGTCATGCTGTTTACAATTCTCTCTGCAATGCTGGTGTCCTTCAGAAAATGTTGACCTAAGTGTTTCTTGGGCTTAACGTATGTCATTTTGCGATTAGTTTTGAACTTGTTTATAGTTTTTCGTTTTGTGTGCCAAAAACAACTTAAACCGATTGATTGACTATTTTGCAAATCATCCAATCGGTTTATATCTTCTGTCATTCAGACCTTTACACGGGATAGTAGATTTTTTTGTGTCTAAAAATATTTTACCTCGTTTCCAAGTATTCCTGATAATAAATTATTAGCCAATCGGCTTGCTCCGATGCGGAAGAGTGCGGAAGAGAGCCACGCTTTGGATAGGTTATTTTTCATAATTGCCAGATACTCAACAGCATCGTCAACTGTCGCAATGCCGCCGGCTGGCTTGAAACCAACTTTTCTGCCTGTTTCTTTGTGGTATGTTTTTATCGCCATGGTCATCACATACGCCGCCTCAAGAGTTGCTGCTGGTGCTGTTTTGCCTGTCGATGTTTTAATGAAATCGGCACCGGCATACATTGCTAACATACTTGCTAACCAGATGTTTTCGGCTGTTTTTAGTGCGCCCGTTTCAAGGATAACTTTCAGATGTGCATTTTGGCAGGCGCGTTTCATTGCAACTATCTCATCGAAAACAACTTGATAGTTTCCTTCGAGGAATTTTCCGATAGAGATTACCATGTCTATTTCATTTGCTCCTTTGGCTACGGTTGCTTTTGTTTCGGCAATTTTTATTTCGATAAATGTTTGAGAAGCCGGAAAACCGCCTGAAACGGCTGCTACTTGCAAGTTTCTTGCATTGAGGGTTTTACTGGCTATTTCTACCAATGCTGGATATACACAAACCGCCGCAACATTCGGGATTCCGACATGTTTTGGTAATGTGTGAAAACCATTTATTTTTTCGCACATTTTTTTGACTTTATCCTCAGTATCAGTGCCTTCGAGTGTCGTAAGGTCGATGAAACCAAAAAGTTTTTTCATGTTTTCTGGTGTTGTCAATGCCTTTTTGTTGGATTTGATGATGTCTTTTACGGCTTGTTCAACATCGCTATCGGCAATCTGTTTTTTAAGTTTTGTTATCTCTATTTTCATATCTTTATAGATTTTTGTTTTTAGTTATTCAATCATTCTTTCGTTGGTTGTAATGAATTAATAATGAACGCAATTACTCGAACTAAACTTTATCTTTCTGTATATTTTTTAATCGAAAAGGTTGAATAACAAGTATAGTAATTTTTTTTGACCTGTGCAATCAAAATCCACGATAGACAACCATTTTGAACTCAATATTAGCATTATTTAGCCAGCTTTTTGTTTCATTATTTTTTTACATTGATGTTAAATTCCAAGAGAATCTTAACATAATTTATCCACCCACCATGATAATCGTAGGCGATTTTTATTTTTTCATTGTAACGATATTCAGATACGTTTCGGCATATTTGATGCGTTTTTTTAGTCCGCGTCGGTTTGAGTTTATGGTTGTTTTGAGGTTGTCTAACACAAACTCGTAGCCGTCTTCTTCTTTGGTGTTTAGCTCATCGAATTTTTTTGTTTGGGCGCAAAGCATAAGTGTTTCGCCACCATAGGGGTCGGTGCAATAAAACTCATCGGGGATTTTTATTTCTTTGCCAACCAAATCTTGCGTAACTTCGTAATTATCAAGCAAAAGCACTGTTGTTCCATCGGCAAGAATGTATAAAAAACGCATAAAACATTTTTTATCTGCCATAACATAAAGTTGGATAGTTTCGTTTTCCTTGAAAATCAGATTTTCGTCGCCTTTGTTTGTCCAAATGTCGATGTTGAAGCTGTTTTTTACGTCTGCTTTTTCTACTTCTTTGCGTACTTCCATTGCCTTTTCTACGTTTTCGGGGCGGTATTTTATGCGCCTGTTTGTGAGCGAAAGAGTGTCTATCCAACAAGTTACCGAAGAAACAGTCTTTTTTGTTTCGGCATTCCTAAGAAACGCAATCAGCTTTAGCCTGTCGTTTTCAATGTAGTAGTGTCCGTATAATGTGTGGGGTGTTTTTGTGCCAAAAATGCTTCGTGTGTTGCCCTGCGAAACACTATATTCGCCCAAAGAAGCAAGTTTGTTTTGTAGTTCGAGTGTCAAAACATCGGAGAATTTGCTTGGCATATTTGTTTTTTCAAACGTAAAATTCGACAAGCGGATGTTTTTTACGTTGGTTTGAAACTTGAGTTGCAGCGTGATGAACTCGGATAAATCTTCGATGCTTGTGTTGGTTTGCAAGCCAAGCAAAAACGATTTGTCTTTTTTGTTTCTCACTTTTTGGGTTACGTTTTCCACCGCCAACACTTTGCGCTGTGTGTTGTTTTTGTTTGGTTTTATTTTCAACTGCTTGACGGTTATCTGCGAATAGTCTGGTGAGATTTCAAATTTGCCCTCAACAAAATAGTCGGGCGCAATATTGTTTAGGTGCTTTGCCCAATAGTCGCTCGATGCGTTGGAGGGCGGCACAAAATAAGAATCCATAACCTTGTCGGTTTCTGACGAGTTGTTTGTCAGCACTTTGATATTTATGCCTCGTTTCTGGGCAACAATTTGCAATTGCTGCTCCAACGACCGCCGCAACCGAACGCCCATTTCTGTCGGAATGGTGTCCGAGTAGATATTCTGAAAATAGAGGCTCAACACAGCAACTTTCAGCTGCCCGTTGGCTGCTTGGCTTTTCAGTGCGTTAGAAATTTTGCTTGCAACATCTTTGCCCAGCTCATCTAAAATGGTTTGCGAATTGGCAAAACCACCACATAAAAAAAGAATGGTAATGAATAAGTATTTTTTCATAATGTTTAAAATTTATACAATTTTGAAGGTTTTGAAGGTTTTGAAAGTTTCAAACCTGACAGGTTTTCCTATTGATAACTACTACGCAAGTACTCTTACAAAAGTTCTTACGCTTTTTATTAACCTAAGTTGTTAATTCAC
>JAOZMU010000418.1 GCA_029934165.1 Bacteroidales bacterium | reverse complement strand
AATTAGCAACTTATGTTAATAAAAAGCGTAAGAACTTTTGTATGAGTACTTATAACAATTTATTGCTTTGAATTTTTCATGCTTTCATTTTGTTTTTTAAATTATATTTGACAAAAAACTATAGCAATTTGGACTTTTTTCCTCTCTTTTCATTGCGTCTGCGTCTGGCTTTTTCTGCCAATGCAAAAAATATGTACTCATGGATTTGATAAACTACAATTCCTATTACACTCCCCAAAATCGCTCCTCCAAGTATGTCGCCCGGATAGTGAACTCCCATATATACACGACTATAGGCTACAAAAGATGCCCAGAAAATAATCGCTGCCGAATACCACGACCGCCGAAATAGTTTGAGCGAAAACACAGCAAAAGCAAAACAATTGGCAGCGTGAGATGAAACAAAACCATATTGCCCGCCTTTGTAATCGTTTACACTATGCACTAAATGAGCAATATGCGGATTATGAGATGGTCGTAATCGCTCGAAAACTTCTTTGAATCCGCGAACAGAAATTTGGTCAGCAAGCGTTATCAATACTCCAAAAAGTAATAAAGTCAGAACTCCTTTCCATCTATATTTACGGACAACGAAAAATGCAACTAACAGATATAGAGGAATCCACGTTAGTTTTCCGCTAACAATCCACATAATGCTATCCCAAAATTCGGTGTGTTTTGAATTGAGAAAAAGAAATAAATTTGTGTCATAGTCAATGATATGTTCTAACATAGATTATTATTTTATTTTATTTATTAGAAATGTAATGTTTTGATATTCAGGTCGATAACAACTAAAAATGTCGCTTATTTTTACATACTTAATTATTCTGTTAGCCAAAATTAAAAATAACGGTCGAATATTGTGTGCAATGATGCGTAAGTCGAGCGCAAAACAACTTCCCGCATTGCGCCATCTATCCAACGAATATCTGAAATTGATTCTTCTATTTGTGGCACTAACGCCTGATGACTTTGCGATTGCATATTATACCAATGTGTTTGTTTAAGAAACCACTTTTTGCCCTGAAAATAAATATGATACGTAGATGTCAATTTACTTATTATCGTAGGGCAACTTATGCCACATTCTTCTTGCACCTCTCGTAGCGCAGCAATTTCGGGACTTTCGCCAGCATCAACGTGTCCTTTTGGCAAATCCCAACGCTCGCGCCGAAAAATGACAAGTAACTCATTTTGTTCGTTAACAACCAATCCACCAGCGGCTTCGACCCAACTAAAATTCCGACAAACATTTGTCCACGTTTGAAGAACATTGTGCGAAACTATCGTAATATTTTTTATCGAATTTTCCGCCCGAAAGTTAAAAACCTCAAGTTCAATTTGTTCAATCGTTGGGTTGAAAATAATTCTTGTGTTTGAGTTCCTTTTTGGTTCTTTTCCGACGACTTCTAAAAAACGCTCGTTATGAAAAATTTTATACATTTGTACGATTCTAAATAAACCTAAAATATTAAATTATGACAATTATTGAAAGTGAAAAAAAACAAATAAACATACCACAAGATGTTGTTTATAAATTCCTTACAGACTTAAACAATTTTGAAAAACTACTACCAGACGGTATTTCCAATTGGCAGTCAGATGTTGATTCGTGTAGTTTTACGCTGCCCAATATTCCTCAAATTGGTCTTTGGGTTGCAAAACGAACTCCAATTTCTAAGATAATACTAAAAAGTAAATCTGGTTCGCCTTTTTCTTTCGACATTTTGACAGCAATAAAACCAATTGATATTCAGACAACTACTGTTCATTTTACGATGAATGCCGACTTAAATTTTATGATGAAAATGATTGCCGTAAAACCTTTGACTAATTTCTTAAACACTCTGGCAACAAAACTCGAATTGAGCGGTTGTGTTGCGTAACTTCCAATAAAACAGTACTATGCTAATCGTGAAAACGAAACGATGCACCAAAACGGAATGAAAAATCGGCGACAGGATAATTCATTATTGGCGAAAAAATTTCGTCCGAAAAAATTGTGTTAAGATGCTCAAACATGAAATGAAGGCGCACACGACGAATTTGCATATTTACGAAAGCTGTTGCTATCGGATAATTGCCTGTTAATGTTTCTGTTTGATGGTAAAACATACCAGTTACCGGCGAATATACAGGGGCAAAATACTCACTTGTATATGTGCCTTCTATGCCAATTTGCAAATGCAATGCCTTAGCAAAAAAATATCCTTGATAGTATATTGAACCAATAGCAAGAAATTTAGGCAGATGTAAAACACGACTATTACTCGAATACTGAGTACGTAATTTCGTGTCAAAATGCCAATTTCTTAACGTGAAATTTTTATCTACACCAGCTACAAGCACCTGAATATAATCGTTATACTGGAATGGCTGAAATTCTGTTGCCATAAATATATAATTCTTCATCATAGCAATATTGGCAGAAATACCTAGTTGCCATTTCGGAATAACAAGCGAAAAACTTGCATCGAGAGTTGTTTTTTTATCTGCATCAATATTCCAATAGCCAAAATTAGAAAAATAACGAACCTCTGAAATACTTGGCTTATTGAGTGTATATGAAGCAGTTGCCGAAAACTTTACTGAATCGCCAGCATACGGAAAATATTTATTTACACGAAAGCTAATCTCCAAATCCTCGGCGTTGTATCCCTCGAAAAAATATTTTCCTCGCGCACTCCACTTCCAGCCCTTTGTCCGATTGAAAAGAGCAACACCAAGATAAGATGTTGAATATGAGTCTTCTGCACCGAATTGCGAAAATGTAGAATCAATAATACTATTGTAATATTTCACAACTCTGTTGCCAATGTAAGCCTGCCCGCCAACCCTAAAGTGCGCACCCTCAGGTATTTGCAGTTTCACAACATTTTCAATAACACGTCGATAAACCGAGTCAACTATTTGAGTATTAACAGAATCTACAAAAAGAGAATCTACCGCTCTTGGCGGCAAAGAACCAAAATCTGAGCGCGCAGGTGTAAACGCTCGATGTGTTTGCGAAAATCTAAATATATGTCCGAGTGCGCCAAAGTGCTTGTGCTTAGACGAATAAGTTGAATCAATTGCATTGAAAATTGAGTCCGTATGCCCGATATTTAATTGGTGTGCAAGTAAAAAACTTATCTGCCGATTCGATGATTTTGAGTCATTTAACAAAACCGGCAAATATTCCGCCGAGGCATCGGTAGAGTCTAAGACACCGCCGTTTTCACGCACATTCATTTTGTTGAACGTAAACGAAAGATATGCCTCGTAAACACCTCCTGTATAGTTGGTAGTCAGGGCAATAGAATTATTACTGGTTTTTTGATTTGCATATTTCCCGTTTGATGAATCGAGCCGATAAAGCAAGGCAAAATTCCATGCTGGCAAAATATTACGCGTAAATACAACATCAAGATAATTTTCTTTCAATTTCGCGCTTCCCATTGTGTATGAGGCTATTGTAAACGGAATATTAGTATTAAAGAACGGAGTATTTTCTGGCGTAAAAGCATAGTATTGGTACGGTGCAAAAAAAGGAAAAGCATTATGCTTTTGCAGCTCGAATATTGGCGAAGTAGCTGGTAGTCCGATGTTTCCAAGCCAATGACCAAACCTATTTTGCGTTAATACTGAATTATGTTTATGATGATAATTACGCAACAAAGTATCAGGTTTCAATAAGTGTTGTGCCATTATCTCTTCGTCAAATAACCATTTTCGTATATGCAACGAAATTGTATCCGAACTTTTCTTTGGTCCAAAATTTTTGTTTGAATTTGTCATGGTGGTATCTTGAGCATAGACGTGCGCATATAAACTTATGACAAAAGTAAATACCAGCAGAAAAAATAATCGTAGCTTCATTTGAGTTTCTCCTTGTTGTTGATGTGCAAAGCTATTGTTTCAGTCGGATTTCGGCAAAATAAACTTATTAATCTTTTGGATAAGTGCCTTGCACTTTTTAATATTAAGACAACAATTTACTATTTAACTGAAAATCAGCAACAAACAGCAAATAATGGTATAGGTTAATTTAATTTTCGTT
>JAOZMU010000417.1 GCA_029934165.1 Bacteroidales bacterium | reverse complement strand
TGTTGCTGATTTTCAGTCAAATAGTAAATCGTTGTCTCAATATTAAAAAGTGCAGAGCACTTATGACTTTACTTTACAATTTTCAATGAATAACATTGTGGACTAAAAAATATTATTTTCATATAAATTTTCAACACACAAGAAAAGAAATTCTTTTGCGTGTTCAAATAAACTAAATCAGATGAAAAAAGCATTAATTTGTGGCGGTGGTGGCTTTATTGGTAGCCATTTAGTAAAAAAACTCAAAAAAGAAGGATTTTGGGTTAGAGCGGTGGATTTGAAATATCCAGAATTTGACGAAACGGCAGCAGACGATTTCGTAATCGGCGATTTGCGAGATGCCAATGTTTGTCGCGAAGTTATTGACCAACCCTTCGATGAGTTATACCAATTGGCGGCAGATATGGGCGGTGCTGGTTTTATTTTTTCGGGAGAAAATGATGCAGATATTATGCACAACTCTGCGTTGATAAACCTAAATGTTGTCGAGCCTGCATTTAAGCAGGGCGTAAAAAAATTGTTCTATTCGTCATCGGCTTGCATGTATCCAGAACATAACCAGATGGATACAAACAACCCTAAAACATCTGAGGATTCGGCATATCCAGCAAACCCAGATAGCGAATATGGATGGGAAAAATTATTCAGCGAGCGACTATTTCTCGCTTTCCAACGAAACCACGGAATGAATGTAAAAATTGCACGTTTTCACAATATTTTTGGACCACAAGGCACTTGGCAAGGCGGACGCGAAAAAGCTCCTGCTGCTTTTTGTCGCAAAGTGGCTGAGACTGAAGATGGTAGCCATATTGAAATGTGGGGTGATGGCGAACAAACGCGTTCGTTTTTATACATCGATGAGTGTCTTACTGGAGTACGCCGTTTGATGGATTCCGAAACTTTCCATGGTCCTGTAAATATTGGTTCCGAAGAAATGGTCAGCATAAACCGTCTGGCAGAGATAGTTATGGAGGTATCCGGCAAAAAACTTTCGATAAATCACATTCCGGGACCACTTGGCGTACGTGGAAGAAACTCTGATAACGACTTGATTCGTACAAGTTTAAACTGGGCACCTAAACAGCCTCTCATCGAAGGAATTTCAAGCACTTATAAATGGATTTCGGAACAGTCGGAAAATACAAAATAACGATTACAAAACTTTTATGTAACCCCACTGATTACCAACCTTGTAGTTAGTGGGTTTTTTTCTTTATTTTTATGAACAAACCATGCTTGATGATAATCACAAGTTAATTTACTACGTTATAGCATACATTTACTCATTAGTAATGGAAAATTAATAATTAATAATTAATAATTTTGCTTACGCCTGATTTCGTTTTAGTTAGGAATTTTAATGGCTTACTTTATTAAATTCATTTTACTTAAACAAAACAGCAAAAAGTTGTTTTGCTGTTTCCCAGTTTTCTTTATCTATGCAGTAGCGGATTTTTGGTGGTTCGATGTTGCCTTTTATCAAGTTTGCGTTTTTTAGCTCTTTCAGGTGTTGCGAGAGTGTCGAACGTGCAATCGGCAAACCTTCTGCCATATCACCACTGTAACAGCACTCTTTTTGAGATAGTTGCTGCAAAATATGATAGTCCCTACAAAATAGTGTTGGTTGATGAAAATATGTAGAAATTTAATTTTTAATCGCTTGATTATTACGTGAAATTTGATTTTGTTTATTTCAAAACAGCCATACAACTGTTTGATAATCATACCAACACTGTTATGTATGGACTATCCAAAATATGGATACGAACAGGGTGTCCGAGAGCTTTTGCGTAGCGTGCAAGTTGTTTTTGCGAGGTATTAAAAAAAGTGTTTTCCATTCTTTTGTCAGTTCGAGGAAATTTTATATTTCTTTCATTATTCAGCAAAACTACCTGTCAGTAAATTGATATTCAATTAATTACAAAATACTAATTATTGCTTCCCGAAAGCTGTTTTTACATCACAACGCATCGACATGAATAGTTGCTTCTATCTGCATTTTTTTTCGGATTGCTTTTTGCAACCTAACGACAAACTTTGCACTGTCTTTTAGCTTCATTTCGCCATCAAGACGAATATGGAAAGTTACCTCAGAGTGGTTTCCATAATGATGTAAGTGTATGTGATGCAGCTTAATATCTTTGTTTTTTGCCTCTGTATTAATTGTAATTTTCAATTCCTTGATAAACTCTTCTTTCGGTGCTTCGCCTAATAGTATGCTGAATGTTTTTTGTAAAATTTCGTAGGCGGCATGACCTATCATTATGGCGACAATTATCCCTAGTGCGGCATCTATCCACCAAAAATACTTCCCGATAAAAATGCCGACCAAAATAACCATCGACGAAATTGCATCGCTGCGGTGGTGCCAGCCGTCTGCTTTGACGGTTTCGGATTTTGACTTTCGTCCTGCCCAGAAGGCAAATTGCGCCAATGCCTCTTTTAGCAAAACAGAAACGATTGTTACCACAATGGCTATCGTACCATAATTTGCAGAGCTGTGATTATTAAACTTGTCGACAGATTCGAGAATAAATTCAAAAGCCACAATAGAGAGCAAAACACCAATAACAACCGCGGCAATCAAATCTGCCCGCCCGTGTCCGTAGGGGTGTTGTTTGTCTGCCGGTTTTGTGGAAATTTTCACGCCAAGGATAACAACAAGAGAGCTAACAGAATCCGAAAGTGTGTGCCAAGCATCTGCAAGCAAGGCAATTGACCCACTGACTACGCCTGCCCAGTATTTCAGTACAAAAAGCAAAATATTGATAATAACAGAGACAACTCCCTCTATATAAGCATATTTACTTTCGGTTTTATTTGCTTTCATTCCAACGAAATTTGTTTTTCAGAATAACTGTTAGTGTGGCTTGAAGCAACACCGACAGTTATTATAAATTATTTCTGAGCAAACACATAGTTTTTATATAACAAAAAACCCGAACCATTTCTGATTCGGGTTGTCTTGTGCGGAGAAAGAGGGATTCGAACCCCCGGAGGTGTTACCCTCAACGGTTTTCAAGACCGCCGCATTCGACCACTCTGCCATTTCTCCGTGAGCAAAAGTAAACCATTTTTTCTGACGAACAAATATTTTTTCGGTTAGTTTACATAAACTTGCCATTATATATTGATAATCTGATGATTGAAGACAAAAGTTTATTTATTTATTTTTTGTCTTACCATAAATCGCCAAAAACAAGTGATATGAATCACCTATGCGAAAGTGCAACCATTTTCGTAGGGTACGAGTCTTGTTAATAAATAAATAGTGCTAATACCAAACAACTTACAAGTATAGCTATTTATTGGAAACGGTATTATGTTGATATTCAAGTTAATAATACCAAATAAGTGCCTATTATTTTTACGCCACTACTTAAAATGCACAAAAACTTGAATTTAACCTAAAAAACTTAATTATGAAACCAAAAATCACGATACTAATTATTGTTGCAATAAGTCTTTGTTTCTCTCAAATTGCAATCTCTCAGGATAATACATTTTCATTTATGCACAACGTGCCTCAATCTATTGCCACAAATCCTGCAATTCAGCCAAACAAAGGGCTTTTTGTTGGGTTGCCCGTTGTTAGCTCTATCGGTCTGGGTATCAGCAATAATGGATTTGCATATAACGAATTAATCACAACTCAAAACGAGGGTGTTTCTCAAGAAAATATCAATTGGATTGGTTTGGAAAATATTCTTCAAGAAAAAAACGACATCGAAATTAGCGCAGATGTTGCGTTATTGGGTCTTGGCTACGGATATGAGGATATGTATTTCTCTGTCAATGTAACTGCAAAAGCCGATTTTCGCATGCGATACGACAAGACATTTCTCGAAATCTATAACGGAAACTATGGCGAAAACTACTCATACAGCGATTTTTTGCCTTATGTAAAAGCAACTGGTTATATCGAATATGCTTTTGGTGCATCAAAAAAAATAAACCAGAAAATCACAATCGGCGCTCGTGTTAAATACCTAAAAGGACAGCGATTCGGGAGCATTTCACTATTATCAATAGTGTTTCTTGCTTATTCTCTA
>JAOZMU010000416.1 GCA_029934165.1 Bacteroidales bacterium | reverse complement strand
TAAAACTAAATCAGGCGTAAGCAAAATTATTAATTATTAATTTTCCATTACTAAAGAATTAAAACCTACATTTGACCATATTACTAAAATAACACCAAACGCGCAAAGCATCGTGTTTGTACAAGCAATTTTTTGCTTGGTTAAATTTTACGAAAGAACAATATGCAAAGCGAAATACTAATAGTTTTCATTATATATGCGCTGTCCATCATTGGATTGTCGCTCATTAAATTTAGGAAATCGTCCAAAGGAATATTTAATTTTTTCCTTGGCGGACGCAACTTAAATACTTGGTTGACCGCCATTTCTGCAACAATTTCGGCACGTAGCGGCGTGTTGTTTTTGGGTATGACAGGGCTGTTTTTTAGTATCGGAATGTCTGCCGTATGGATTGGAATCGGAATTGTTTTATTGGAATTTCTGCTGTTTTATTATTATGTTAAAAAGCTACGAGATTTTAGTACGGAAAACGACTGTATCACACTTCCAGATTTTTTTGGAGCTAAATTTCAAAAAGGAAAAAACACTATTCGGCTTATAATAAGCCTGTTACTCATCTTCGGATTGGTAGCAGCAATCTCTGGTCAATTGTTTGCCGCAGGAAAAATTTTTGAAACATCAATCGGAATTACGCCCGTGAATGGCGTGCTTATTGTCGCAAGTTTTACAATGATATACTTGATTATAAGCGGCTTCAAGGCTTCTGTCTATACCGATGTTTTTCAATCTGTTCTAATTATTGTCGCTTTGATTATTGTCCCAATTGTTGCCATTGCAAATGTTGGTAGTGTTGATGTTATTTTCTTCGGAATTGCAGAACAACCACAGCTTCACGAAATTTCGCATCAAGCAATTGCTGGCACAGAAGGACAATTGCTCAACCCATTTTCTATTTCTGTTTTGTTTATTATTGCATTTATTCTGTTGGGAATTGTTTCTGCTGGTTTGCCACACGTGCAAATACGTTATATGGCGATGAGCGAAAATAGCAACCCCAAACTTGCTGCTTTCATCGGATTGGCAATGAATATAATTATCATAGGCGGCGCAATGATTGCCGGCATAATAGCTAGGGCTCATTTTCATCTGTACGATTTGCCCGACAACGACCCATCTAATGCTTTTATGACACTGGTTCACACGCTTTTATCGCAAGAAAACCCCATCGTATTTGGAGTGCTAATTGTTGCAGCCCTTTCTTCCGTCATGTCAACAGTAGATTCTCAATTACTCATTGTTTCATCTACCATTGTCCACGATTTATACAAGAAAGCAACAAAAAGTCAAAAAGTAAAATCAGATGAAAACCTCGTATTTTTGAGTCGTTTCGTAATCCTAATAATTACAATAGTTTCCATTTTCTTAGCAATTTGGCTCAACGAAAGCAGTATTAAAATTGGCATTTTTGCCCTGATTTGTTTTGGAGGTACATTGGGTCCGGCAATGTTGTTTTCCGTTTTATGGCAACGCACAAAACTATCCGGAATCATAGCAGGAGTCATCGTTGGTATTGCGATGTGCGTTGGCAGTTATTTCCTCCAAATATTTGACTATTATATCTTAAATTTAATTCCAGCTGCTCTAACCACCTCTTTAACAATTGTTTTGTTCAGTATTTTTGATAAACAAGAAGCCGAAAACCCCATAGATTTGATGAGCGTTGATACGCCTGTATCATAAACTTTTAGTCCACAGCTGTGAATAACAACTTAGGTTAATAAAAAGCGTAAGAACTTTTGTAAGAGTACTTATTGTTGAGAGTAAAGCCCATGGTAAAGTTTTGCGAAAAGTTATTTCTTGGTGGGAAATCAATAGGAAAGTATTATCAGAAAATTGGATAGTTCATACATAACAGTGTTGGTATGATTATCAAATAGTTACATAGATGTTTTGAAATAAACAAAATCAAATTTCACTTAATAATCAAGCGATTAAAAATTAAATTCCTACATATTTTCATCGACCAACACTGAACTATCCGTTTCTTCGGAAATAACACCATCAACGACTGTAAAAACCTTATAATCGTCCGATGATTTTTCTAATAGTTTTGTTAGACTATTTTTGCTTTTGTCGGTTATAAAAATTTGTCCAAATGCCTTATTATCATTGCTTTCTATGCTGGCAACAAGCGTTATTATCTGCAAGACGCGATTTTCATCTAATTTATCGAAAATGTCGTCCATAAGAATAATAGGATTGAAGCCCGAAACAGTTTTAATAAACTCAAACTGAGCCAATTTCAGGGCTACAAGATATGTTTTTTGTTGTCCCTGCGAACCGATTTTTCGCATTTGGTAATCGCCAAGAAGAAATTGCAAATCATCGCGATGTGTTCCTGCGCTAGTGTACTGTAAACCACGGTCTTTAGGCAATAACTCGGCAAGCAAATCGAGCATCTGAAAGTTTGCCAATTTAGACTCGTATGTCAAACCAACCGTTTCGTGTTCTTGTGAAATAAATTTGTAATATTTATTAAAAATAGGCAAAAACTTAGTAATAAATTCCTTACGCTTTTCAAAAACAATGTGTCCCAAACGAGCAAGTTGCTCCGTCCAAACTTCTAATTGGGCAGGCTCAAAGTTATTATTTTTATGAAAATTTTTTAGTAGCTGGTTTCGTTGTTGCAAAACACGATTATAGCGAATTAACGTATCTAAATATTGCCTATCATATTGCGAAATCACACCGTCCATAAATTTGCGTCGCTCTTCGCTTCCACCAGTTATCAGAACGGTATCGTTTGGCGAAACCATCACAAGTGGCAGTAAACCAATATGTTCCGAAAGTCGGGTATATTCTTTTTTATTACGTTTGAACTGTTTTTTCTGTCCTCTTTTCATTCCGCAATAAATCTGTTCTTGCTCCTCTTTTCGAGAGTAATTTCCTTGTAGTACGAAAAACTTTTCGCTATGTTTAATATTCTGAGAATCTGACGGATAAAAGTAACTTTTGCAGAAAGAAAGGTAATAAATTGCATCTAAAAGATTCGTTTTACCAACTCCATTGTTACCAACAAAACAATTAATTTTTGGTGATAAAGTTAGTTCTGCCTGAGCATAATTTTTGAAATTGACGAGAGAAATTTTGTTTAGATACATTTATTAAATATTAATGTCAATAGAGTTTTATGATTCAGACAATTCTAAAGATTTTCGGACAGCGTATTAATAACTTCTCTGAGTTTAACCAAATTTGATAATAAGCTGTCTAACTTGCTTAATTGCAGCATATTAGCTCCGTCAGATTTTGCTTCCGATGGAGTTGGGTGAGTCTCAATGAAAAGTCCATCAATACCAGTTGCAACGCCTGCTCGTGCCAAAGTTTCAATCAAGTCTGGACGACCGCCAGTAACACCGCTAGATTGGTTAGGTTGTTGTAATGAATGTGTTACATCTAAAACAACGGGACAATTATTTTTTTTCATTGTCGGAATACCTCTAAAATCCACAACCAAATCGGTGTAGCCAAATGTTGTTCCTCGTTCGGTTAGCATAACACGTTTATTTCCAGCAGCCCGAATTTTATTCACTGCGTGTTCCATAGATTCTGGTGCGAGAAATTGTCCTTTTTTGACATTGATAACTTTTCCTGTCGAGGCTGCCGCAAGAAGCAAATCTGTCTGTCTGCAAAGAAATGCTGGAATCTGCAAAATATCAACGTATTTGGCAGCCATTTCTGCATCTTTTTCAGTGTGAATGTCAGTTACAGTAGGGATTTTCAAATCCTTACGTACTGCACTTAAAAGTTCTAACGCTTTCTGGTCTCCAATTCCTGTAAACGAATCGAGTCGAGAGCGATTTGCCTTTTTAAAAGAAGCCTTGAAAGCAAATGGAATACGATATTCATCAGCAATTATACTAATTTTCTTCGCAATGTCAAATACCATATCCTCGTTCTCGACAACACAAGGACCGGCTAGTAAGAAGAAATTTCCGCTATCTGTGTGTTTAATATTTTGGATTGTATTTATCATGATTTTTTTTACTTAGTAAAATGAATTTAATAAAGTAAGCCATTAAAATCTTAGACTTTGGACAATAATAAATCTATTAAAGCCAAATTCGGTCAGAAAGCATTT
>JAOZMU010000415.1 GCA_029934165.1 Bacteroidales bacterium | reverse complement strand
AATCAAGAACTAAATACAGTTCAAGAGTTTTTGTTTTACGACGCATTTTTTTGAACTCTTCTACTTTGCGAGGGCAATCTATCGGATAAGCTTGAAAAATAAAAAACAATGAATTAAATAAACTCGTATAATCAGGTATTTTTATTGCATCAATATTAGGTTTTATTTGTTTGTACGTTTTTATTTTCGATGAAATATCCTTCCAATAAGCTGCCGTAAAAAATATTGTTTCCATTTACTTGTCAATTTTATTTCCTGGTGGACGTTCTAATACAAAATCTCTTTTTTTACATTCTATCAAATTTGGATAGTTGTAAATTTTTTCTTTTTCAAGAATTAGGCATTCCTGCTCAGTACCAAAGAACTCTGTTTCATATTCCAAATTTGTTAATGGCAAGCCACTTGGATAGCGTCTTCCTTCGCCGTTACATGTTTTGCCATACTTCCAGATTTCGCCTTCATAAAGAAAAATACTATCAATTCCATTGCATTTGTAACACGGAAACCAGCCATTTCTAACTGCTACCAAAGCATATTGCTCGCAGTTTTCCTTTGTGGACGAATGGCTTTCTATGCGCTCAATCTCTTTGGCTTTCTTTTTAGTTCTTTTCTCTGTTAGCTTGTAAACGCCAACAATTGCAAAGGTTAGCGTTAGCCCCAAAAAAAGCAATCTGAAAAATGATGGTATTGTTTTTAACATATCTTGTGATATAAGCACATTGTGCTATTTATTAGGAAAGTATTATCTTGATATTCAGATTATTAACAACTAAAAAGAACCGTTTTTTTGTGTGGTGGTTTAAGTGTCGGAGTCGCTTGGTGGGACTCCAACACTGTCATTTACAGTTAATTGTGGTTAGTTCTAATCCTCGATATTTTCTTTTTTAGGGAATACATGAATTTTCGAGCTACTTTCAATTGCCTTGACAGCAATGTCTTTAACATTAGTTTCTGCAACATTTGCCTTCTCGCTCAATTCTTTTATCCGTTGCTGCATTTCCTCAATTTTATCTTGCAACGAAACAATCGCTTGAGCCTTCAGGTTTATTTCTCCTTCGCTTTGTTTGGCAGTTAGCTTGCGTTCAAAATCAAAATTTGCTTCCAATTTGGCAGTAATTTCCCTCTCTTTGTTTGCAAGAGCTTTTTCCAATTTTTTCGGAAACTCCACATTTTCTTTCCGTAGTGTCGCCAATTCTGTCTCAGCATTTGCCACATTTTCCTCACGTTTAGCTATTTCGTCATCAAAAACAGACTTTTTCTCGGCTAAGTCCTTTTCCTGTTTCGCCTTTTTAGCGTCGTAAGCATCTGCCTCTTTTTTGCGAACAATTTTCGAGTTATACAAATACTCTTCTTCTTCGCGCGACCGTTTTTTGGCAAGTTGCTCCACATAATCCTTTTCTTCTACCAATTGTTTTGCCTTTTCGAGTTTCCATTGCTCTTTTGCAGTTTTCATTTCACTCTGAAAAGCATCTTTTTCAGTGTTCATTTTTTCTGTAAACTCAAGCCCGTCTTGCCCCATTTTTTCGGAAAAAGCAATTTTCTCAGCCTTCATTTTTTCGTTGAAAGCAAATTTTTCTTCGGCAGATTTTTCTTCAAAAGATTCTTTTATCTCTTTGTGTGCAAGTAACATAGCTGCCAACGAATCGGTATTAGCCGTAAGACTATATAAATCTTCCAAGTTTTGCTTTTCTTCCAAAATAGCCGCTCTAATATTTTCCAGCGATTTAAACTCATCAACAAGTTTTCTTTCTAATTGGTCAAGAGAAGAATTTAACCCAATTTTTAAGCTTCCAATACCCTGAATTATACCATCATGCGAAGTATTTTCGACCTTTTCTAAAACTGCTACTTTCTTTTTTTCTTTCTGCACAGTTTTAGGAACATCTTGTTTTGCGTTCTGCAACTCCTTTAATACCTTTTCGTAAGCACTAAATATTTGAGCTTTAGTATTTTTAGAACTAATTTCTGCTTCCATTGTCATTGTTTATATTTGTAAAAATTAAATTAAGCCCTTTTCAATAAAAACTCCTACATAAAATTCGTATTGTTTTGCATCTCAATATGTTCAAAACCATCTACTCCAACGCTTTTCGTCAGAGTTGCAATAACTCTTTTGACATTATCGAAAGGACCCTGTATGTAAAATGGTCTTCCATTTTTGCCCATCTCAATTTCGTCAATACCGTTAGTAATATACGAATCCTCAAGCAAATATTCTGCAAGAATAAAATCTTTATGTGGGCTAAACCCCAAGTCTTCAGCATAATCCTTAGCGGCATAAATCATATTGTGAAAATATTCTGGCGAAACACTTTCCACAGGACCGCTATGAGCTAAATTGTCTTTAAGTTCCTGAAGTTTAAGGTCATCTACGTTGCAGGACGACATAGCATCTTTAATTCCCAAACAAAACCTATCCACAACAAAGTTTGCAAACGTGTAATAACCACTTGGTTGCTTCCTCACGATTAAACAAACAGTCAAACCACTGTTTTCATAACCATCAGAAATCAAACACTCCTCAATTGGCAATGTTCTGCCCTTAGTCATTATATATTTTTTTTGCGAAAATTTTTTCTTTTTCATGTGTCAATTTTTAAAATTTAAAACCTTTTTTGTTTTTCACCACTGTCGGTGGAGACTTCAAGTCTCTCCACCGACAGTTTTCATCATTATTGTTTTGGTTTGACATTACCTTTTATCCAGAGAACGATTCGCTCATTGCGCGGGTCGTTGGTGATAACTGTAACGTTTTTGTTTTGTTTACCTTTTTTGTGTGTCGAGTTAAAAACAACTTCAAGGTTTGTCGATTCGCCGGGCTTAATGACAGATTTTTCGGGCTTTGTTGCTGTGCAACCGCAACTTGCGCGAGTTTTTCGTATTATTAAGTCTTCTTTTCCGCTATTTTTTAAGACAAATTGATGCTTCACAACATCGCCTTGGTTTATTTCGCCAAAAGCAAAAGTCTGGTTTTCAAATTCGGCTTTTGGTGAGTTTTGCATATCAGACTTAGATAAATCGCCGAAATCTTCTTTTATTGTTGCACTAACGGTAAAACGATTTTTGTGGTGTTTTTCGCCGTTGAGAACTACAAACAAATTGTCGCGTACATAATCCCAATCATTACGTTTTTTTGCGATATATTCTACTTCAATTTTACCCCCTTGTTTTGGTTTCAATTTACTTGGAACTGCTTTAACTTTCAAATGGGCAGGCACACGGTCGAAAGAAATCTTAATATCTTCTTCCGAATCATTAACAATATCAACCGTTTCGGTACGTGTTTCGGTATTCAAAATCTTTGCAAAAGATATATTGTTTGTTTTAGCGCGTATTTTTCCCATTTTGATACGATATTCTTCCTGAAGAGTTTTTTCGCCAGCAACAACATTTCCCTTAATACGCAAAACAATAGGTTGTACGCTACCGTTAGATGTAACTTTTATTGTTTTATTAAAAGTCCCTAATCGGTTTTTTGGATTAAATTCTACTGATATTTCGCCACTAGCACCTGTTTTGAGCGGAGCATTTGTCCATTTTGGCGTTGTGCATCCACAGCTTGCACTAACATGTTGAACAACAAGTGTTTTGTTGCCGGTGTTAGTAAAAACAAATACGCATTTAACTTTTCCATTGTTTTCAATTACCGTTTCGAAATTGTGTTCCAGTGTTGCAAACGAAATGTTAGCTCCAATTTGTTGTGCCATAATCGCCGTGCTGAAAAACATAGCCATTGTGATAATAATAATGTGTTTCATAATTTTGTGAGTAAATTTAATGATTAATAAAATGTATTGTATCAATATCGCAATTTGCGATAGAGTGCAAAATTAATTGTAAATTTTTTACGAGTTCGTAAAATCCGAAAACACGGCAAATCTCTTCGGACTATTTGCCGAATAAGATTTGCCGTGCTTTTACTAAAACAATAACATACTGTATATCATAATTTTATAAAAATTCTTTTGCCAATTTTATCAACACAAGTTGTTAAAAAAATGACCTAAGGTTTTTGTTACAAATACATAGCCATTACATTGGATTTGCTATTTTACCACATCGCCTTTGATGGTAAGTTTTTTA
>JAOZMU010000414.1:267-4086 GCA_029934165.1 Bacteroidales bacterium | reverse complement strand
GATTTAGTTTTAGTTAGGAGTTTTAATGGCTTACTTTATTAAATTCATTTTACTATACAAAAATGGAAATTGTTTAAATTTCTTATGTTGTACATTAATTTAACCAAAATGAAAAAAAACATGAAATTTGGTATCCTGAAAGAAACCAAAACCCCTCCAGATAGAAGAACTGCTCTTTCGCCAAAAATGGCTCTTTATTTTCAAGAGAAATTTCCCAATGTGGAATTAGTTGTTCAGCATAGTGAGTTGCGTACTTTTTCGGACGATGAATACTCAAAGCTCGGAATAACACTGCAAGAAGACATGAGTGATTGTGATGTTCTGGCTGGTGTCAAAGAGGTAAAAACACCCACTTTGCTAAACGATAAAACGTATTTGTACTTTTCGCATACCGCAAAAAAGCAAGAATACAATCTGGCGTTGTTACAAGAAATGCTCAAAAAAAATATCAGAATGGTAGATTATGAGTATTTAACCGACGACAAAGGTGTGCGCCTGACTGCTTTTGGACATTGGGCTGGCGTTGTTGGTGCATACAACGGATTGGTTGCATACGGCAGACGCTCAGGGCTTTATGAGATGAAACGTGCGTTTGAATGCAAGAAAATGGATGATTTTTACAACGAGGTTAGGAAAGCAGATTTGCCACCAATAAAAATTCTAATTACCGGCGGTGGACGCGTTGCAAATGGGGCATTAGAAACTCTGAAACCCCTTAATTTAAAAAAGGTTAGCCACGAAGATTTTCTGACAAAAACTTACGATGAGCCTGTTTATGCTCAACTCGACCCTTGGCATTATGTAAAACGAAAAAACTATGATGGTAAGTTCGATTTTGAGCATTTCGTAGCAAGCCCAAAAGAATACGTATCTACTTTTAAGAGATATACAAAAGTTGCCGATTTTTTCATTGCCTGCCATTTTTGGGACGAAAATTCGCCTGTTTTCATGACTCCAGAAGAAATGCAGGAAGATGATTTCAAAATAAAAGTCATTGCCGATGTCAGTTGCGACATAAAAGACCCAATTCCGTCCACAATTCGCGCATCGACAATAGCCGAGCCTTTTTACGGCTATAACCCTGAAACAGAGACAGAATGCGATGCTTGGGACAACAAAGGAATAACTGTCATGGCGGTCGATAATTTGCCCGGCGAACTGCCAAGAGCTACATCAGATGACTTTGCCAAAAAACTGATTGACAGGGTGTTCCCTTCTTTATTTGGCGATGATGAACACGGAATAATTAAGCGTGCAACAATAACAAAAAACGGAAAACTAACAGAAAAATTCAGTTATTTGCAAGACTTTGCAGAAGGCAAAGAATAAACGATTTGCGCAATAAATAAAAAAAAAGACCTAGTATAATTGTACTGGGTCTTTTTTGTTAGCGACATAAATTTTACGTAAAAAATTTATTCGTTTCCTCAATTAAATTCAGCACCTCCTGTCGTCCACCTGCTTCAACAGCCGAGGTTATGAAATATTGCGGAAATTCTGCCCACGTTTCCAGCATCTTTGTTTTATAATTTTCGACACTAGCAATTACTTTGTTTTTACCCAATTTATCGCTTTTCGTAAAAACAACAACAAATGGAATATTCTTCAGGGCTAAATTTTCCATAAAAATCAAGTCGTTTTTTTGCGGGTCGTGGCGAATATCAATCAAAACAAATACGCACATCAAATTTTCGCGCCGTGAAATATAAGTAGAAATCATTTTCTCCCAATTTTCGCGCATTTTTTTCGAAATCTTCGCAAATCCATATCCGGGCAAGTCAACTAAATACCAATTTTCGTTTATCAAAAAGTGGTTTATCAATTGTGTTTTTCCGGGCTGTCCAGATATTTTTGCGAGTTTTTTATAACCCGTTAACATATTGATTAAGGACGACTTGCCAACATTGGAGCGTCCGATAAATGCGTATTCTGGCAACTTGGGTTCCGGGCATTTCTTAATATCAGTATTGCTGATGATAAATTCAGCAGTTTTTATCTTAATCTCTTTTATATCAGTCACTTTCATCTAATTATTCAATTCCCATTCAAAACCGTCTTTCGTATCTTTGATGATAAAACCAAGCCCAGCCAAATCGTTTCTAATTTTGTCTGCCAATTCAAAATTTCGGTTTTTCTTTGCATCAATCCGAATATTCAATAGCAAATCTACAACTTTATTCAAGTGGCTATTTTCTTGATTTTGTGGTGTTTCCTCGACTTTCAAGCCCATTACATCAAAAACAAAACCATCGAAAATGCTTTTCAATTGTGCCAAATCTGCCTCCGTGATGGCTGCTTTTCCGGCTTGCACAGAGTTGATAAAACGCACTGCACCAAACAAATGCGAGATTAATATCGGAGTATTAAAGTCGTCATTCATTGCCTCGTAGCACTTGGTTTTCAGTGCAGCAATATCAAAATCGGATTTATTTGCTCCTTTGGTTGCACAAAGCGAATTTAACACCTCAATTGCGGCAAACAAACGCTTTTGTCCTGTTTCGGCAGCTTTCAACGCATCGTTCGAGAAATTCAAAGTGCTTCGGTAATGCGCTTGCAGAATAAAAAACCTAATTGTCTGAGGACTAAATGCTTGCTCAAGCAATTTGTGCGAACCATCGAACAATTCGAACAAAGTGATGAAATTACCCAGAGCCTTGCCCATTTTTTGCCCATTGATGGTTATCATGTTGTTGTGCATCCACTTACGCACAGATTCTTTGCCAAATGCAGCAACCGATTGTGCTATTTCGCATTCGTGGTGCGGAAACATCAAATCCATTCCACCTCCGTGAATATCAAACTCTTCGCCCAAATACTTGTTTCCCATCGCGGTACATTCCACGTGCCAACCCGGAAAACCATCGCTCCAAGGCGAAGTCCAACGCATGATGTGTTCTGGCGCGGCTTTTTTCCAAAGCGCAAAATCAAACGATTTTCGTTTTTCCGATTGTCCGTCTAATGCCCGTGTATTTGCCTGTAAATCTTCGAGTTTGCGTCCCGATAACTTGCCGTATTCATTTTTTTCGTTGTATTTTTCAACATCAAAATAAACCGAGCCATTCGCTTCGTAAGCAAAGCCATTATCCAAAATTTTCTGGATAATCTCTTGTTGCTCAATGATATGCCCCGAAGCTCTTGGCTCAATACTCGGACGATTGACGTTCAGAGAATCCATCGCACGGTGGTATCGGTCGGTGTAATGCTGTACAACTTCCATTGGCTCAACCTTTTCGAGGCGCGCTTTCTTTGCAATTTTGTCTTCGCCTTCGTCTGCATCGTTTTCCAAATGCCCGACATCGGTAATATTTCGTACGTAGCGCACCTTGTTTCCGATGAATTGCAAGTATCTATACACAATGTCAAAGGTGATTCCCGGACGAGCGTGTCCAAGATGCGCATCACCATAAACCGTTGGACCACACACATATAAACCAACATATCCATCGACAATTGGAGTAAATAGTTCTTTTTTTCTACTTATAGTATTGTATAACCTAATTTTTTGTTGCATGATTATAAAATTATTCGATTTTTTAAATTTTCCGAAGATTCTGCTTTTTCGTCAAAGGGCAACTTCAAGTTGCGCTTGAATATTGTATTCAAATTAAGGTCTAAGTGCAGGGCATTTATCATAATTCAAACTCTTTTTTACCTGCATTTTTAAGGGCTGAATTTAGTTGTAATAATTGACTCGCAATAATTGATTGAATTTCTGGCATATTTCATAGGTAGTTTACAGTCAAAAAGTTCTTCTTGCGTACAAAGTACATATATTTGTAGTTCAAACCAATACAAAATATGTTATGTACAAACAAGAAG
>JAOZMU010000414.1:0-157 GCA_029934165.1 Bacteroidales bacterium | reverse complement strand
ATACAACATTTCGCGACAATTCGTTTACGATTTAAAAAAGGAATTAGATTTATTAATATTAATCTTGTCGAAAAAATTAAAAAACGTAATTCAAAAAATAAAATACTCAAGTTTCTGACTTCAATAACACCTTGAGTATCAAGTTGTTGCAGATGTA
>JAOZMU010000413.1 GCA_029934165.1 Bacteroidales bacterium | reverse complement strand
AACATATAGGGTACAAAATAATCAATTATTAACATCCCAGTCTTAGACCTTACAAATAATTTTGGTAATATTTATCTGATGAAACAAAAAATAGGAACGCAAAAGAACGAAAATATTTTGACCTATTTATACGTAGGTTTATTTATTGTTTTAATCCCACTTGTCTATGTAACAAAAGCATTGGACGCAGCCATGCTTCCGCGTTTTTTTGCATGGGGTTGTGGATTACTTGTTTTTAGTTTTTTGCTTTTTAGTAAAGAAAAAAATATTTTAGGGCAGCTTACTCCGTCCAAAATATTAAAAAATAGGTTTGTAGTTTTGCTCACTATAATAGTAATATTCAGTGGGTTATCTCTTTTTAATGCGATTAATCCTTCCGAGGGAATTTTCGATTTATTCAAATCTATATTTACACTTTACTTTTTAATAATAAGTATCCTTTTTTTCAGACGGTTTCCCAAGGCTTTTCTTAAAACCGCAACCGTAATAACTTTAGTATCAATCTTTCATAGTTTATCTGGAATTTTGGAATACATTGCTTTTGTTGTACCAAATCCCGATAAAATTCTCGAAACAGGTCGAAGTGTTCTTTACAAAGTAACAGGCGTTATGGCTCATAAAAACCAGTTAGTCATTGCTTTATACTTGACAATTCCTTTTTCTGTTTACACTGTTTTATTCCAAAAAGGAGTGTGGCAAAAGATTGCGTGGTTGTCGTTGTTATTAGTTTTAATTAATGTATTTATGCTTAAAACACGGTCGGTATTTTTAGCTATACTTATCGGCGGAATAATTAGCTCCACTATTTTTATTTTACATAAAAATGGGGTTCTGAAAGATAGTAATAAAATAATTCGCTATTTAAAATTTGGAATTATAGGTTTTTTTGGCATTTTCATAATTTTGATAGCAGCAATTAAACTCACAGGAAACGGAAAAAAAGCAACGAAAGTAGTTCAGAATACATCTATGGCAGTATTGAAACTAGCCAAGAAAAGCGATTTTTGGCGACTGAAGGTCTGGCACGGAACCACAAAAATGGCACTAAAAAATCCTGTTCTTGGTGTCGGCTCTGGAAATTGGAAGATTCAAATTCCTCAGTATTACAAAGTTAAGAACCTCAACCGAAAACCAACATGGCGACGACCACATAACGATTTTTTCTGGTTGTTTGCAGAGATTGGCATAGTTGGTTGTTTGGCTTACATTAGCCTTTTTGTAGGAGCATTTCTTATGCTATTGCGATTGATTTTCGTAGCTGATAATCAAAAAAACCGTCTTTTTTACACTGTTCTGTTAGGCGTTATTGTTGGCTATTCAATTATTTCTTTTGTGTCATTTCCGTATGAACGGATTAATCATCAGGTTTATATATCGCTGATTTTCGCAGTAATAACAACATTCTTTTACAAGGAAGTAAAAACAGATGGCGATAAAAGTGTAAGTATAAAACATTATTCATATATTGGTTATGGAATTATTTTAATGGGAATTATTTTTGGAGGAACGGCACTTGCGTCCGAAATTAATAGAAAAAAAGCAAAACAGGCAGTTAAAAAACAGGCTTGGACTAATGTTCACAAGTTTATCGACAAGGCTTTTTCACCGTTTACAACTTTAGATTTCGCCGGAACACCATTGCCAGCAATAAAAGGATTGGCTTTTTATCACCAAAAAAAGTTTGATGCAGCAACAGCCGAATTTCTTAAAGCACTGAAATACAATCCACATCACGCCGATGTAATCACAGATTTGGCAAGCGTATATTTGGCTCAGAAAAAATACACCGAAGCCATAGAATTACTAGAAAAGGCTTTGATTTACGTACCAAAATTTGAAAAAGCCTTAATAAATTTAAGTATAATTTATTATCAAGAAGGCGACAAACAAAAGTCGTATGAGGCACTTTTAAGATGTCGTGAAAATACTAGAAATCAAACTGTTCTACGAAATAAACGTGCTCTTGAGAAGGAGCTAAAAATGAAATAAAAAGTTAAGTAAAATGTCGCATATACAAGAGAATCTTACCCAATTATTGAGTTTAATTCCACAAAACGTAAAACTCGTTGCTGTCTCCAAAACAAAGCCATTAGAGGATATTGTTTCTGCATACGAAATTGGGCATCGAGCGTTTGGCGAAAATAAAGTTCAGGAGCTTGTCTCAAAACACGAAAAGCTACCTCAAGACATTGATTGGCACATGATTGGACATTTGCAGCGCAACAAAGTAAAATTCATTGCACCATTTGTTCACCTTTTGCATGGTGTCGATAGTTTTCGATTATTACGTACTATTAACAATGAGGCTGTAAAATGCGGTCGTATCATTAACTGTTTGCTACAAGTGCATATTGCAGAAGAAGATTCTAAATTTGGATTTTCTGAGGACGAAGTTTTAAGTATATTACAGTCTGCCGAATTTTTGGAAATGCAAAATATTAATATTAAGGGACTTATGGGCATGGCAACTTATACCGATGATAATTTGCAAGTACGTAATGAATTTAAAGGTTTAAAATTACTTTTTGATAATATTAAAAGTCACTTTTTTGCCAACGATAGCAATTTTTCTGATTTATCAATCGGAATGTCAGGAGATTACAAAATTGCCATTGAAGAAGGCGCAACCATAATTAGAGTTGGTAGTATTATTTTTGGACACAGAAAATATCTTTAGCCAAAAAAAATTAAATATATAATGTAACTTATTTGGAAATATATTGTGCAGATATTCAGACCAATAGCAATGAGGTAGTCCGTTGTTTTTGCGCACATATTTATTAAGTAATAGCACTAAGTGCTAAAATATTTATTATAATGAAAAACTGGTTCCTTGCTTTTTTTCTTCTTTTTTCTTCTTTTTCAGGAATATCGCAGAATATCAGTACGTTATTCGAGAATAAAAGTTATGGAGAAATTGTTGCCGCAGATTCGATAAATAGCCGGGATTATACTGGAGAAGAGTGCTATATGATTGGTTTTTCGTATTTTAAGCAAGAGAATGATTCTATCGCCAGTTTATATTTTGACAAAGCCATTGACAAAGGATATAAAACAGCCAATGTTTTTTACCATAAAGCATTAACATTCATATACATAGATAGTCTTCTGGCGGCTTTGCGTCCACTTGAAACGGCGATTACCTTAGAGCCTGATAATCAGGATTATGTAACAGAAAAAGGTTTTATTTATTATTATCTCGACGATTTGAATACCGCATTGAGTGTTTTTCGAGAGGCGCGTGATTTGCCCAACACATTACAAGTTCCACACTACATGGTTCCACACATTTACGAGATGCAAGGAAAATATGATATTGCCTTAGAGGAGTATTACAATGGGCT
Organism: Bacteroidales bacterium; assembly: GCA_029934165.1. GTDB lineage: Bacteria > Bacteroidota > Bacteroidia > Bacteroidales > JAOZMU01 > JAOZMU01. The sequence goes on along the minus strand of JAOZMU010000413.1, from coordinate 750 downwards.
GGATAGTATTGATTTTGATAATAATTATCAAATAAAAGAGCTACCAATATATATGTCAACTCTAATTGCAATTGCAAATATCGAATATTCAAAGAAGCGTAACTATTTTAATTCCATAAAGTTATATGAGCAAATAGTTGATCTTATGCCTTTTGAATTTGGCTATCACGAAAATTTGGCAAAATCATATTCAGCCATCAAGCGTTACGAAAAAACTGATTCTGTTTATCAATTAATGAAAATTGCGTACATAGAAAAGAAATTGCCGGAAAAATACAATCGCACTGAAAGCATGATAATTGAAGAGTTTTATTACGAAGGCTATAATTTGGCGGTTCAGAGAAGTTTTGTAAAACCACAAAAAAAAGGCGATGCCGAATACTATTTTTTTGTTTTAAATGAAAATAAATCTGAAATAGAGGCTATATATTTATCGGAGAAACAAAATGCAGAAAATGGGGAAACTTATTCGTTGTGTAAGGAGTCAAAAAATGGAATACACTATACTTATGCACATTCTTGGAAGAGTGAAATTATTGACTACAAAGAACTTAGACAAGTAGTTTTGAAAGCAATGCAAAATGAAATTTTGATTGTTGATTCGACGGAAAATAAATAACATTTAGTTGCGTAACTGCAATAAATGCCAAACAGAAAAGGAAAAATCAGTAACAAACAGCAAATAATTGTATAGGTAAGTACTCTTAGTAATTAATAATTTTGCTTACGCCTGATTTAGTTTTAGTTAGG
>JAOZMU010000412.1:1958-4097 GCA_029934165.1 Bacteroidales bacterium | reverse complement strand
ACCAGCACCCATTGCTCCACCACCACCTGGAGGACCTCCTGGACCCATACCTCCTTCCATTGGAGGACCACCTTGAGCATTAGGATCTTGAAGAGGTTCATCCATCATAGCCATAATCTCCCCAGCTTTCTGTGCTTTACGATCTCGCTCAACCATCTTCTCATCAAACATAGTTTGTTCTTCTATAATCTTATCTACTTCATATTCATAATCTACACCAAAAGAACTAAGGGCGGTATCATTAGATACTTTATTAGCACCTAACATATCTAGTTTAGTTTGTCTAGTAAGATCATCCTCCATTAAAGATACTTTCTTAAATTTAACATCTACTTTCTCCCATATCAATTTAGTACTAGCCTTGTCTGCTACCCAATCTAAAAAGTTACCTATTTGAGAAAAGAAACTAGCTTGCTCTCGTTCAAACATCTTTAAACCTATCAAAGGACCTCCACTTTGAAGAGTTTTCTCCCTAAACTCCATAGGAACTCCCATAGTATCTAGTAATCTATTAATTGCGTTTACTATCATATCTGTAGGAGCTAGTTGTTTAGCTTCTCCTCCTAAGGCTTGATATGTAACTGGATAAGGAACGGTATGGATGGAGGTAGGGTCATTTTTTTGTTGTGCTATCATTTCTTGAACAGCAGATGTAAATTGACCTGCATCTATGTCTAGCAAAGGATCATTTTCAGGGCCTCCTTTAGGTGGGGATAGAAATCTGAATGGAATTAGATAATCCATAAGTATTGCTTCGTTATATCTCTTTAATAAATTCAAGTGAATAATCTGATCAAAACAAGCCATAAAAGGAGGAAGCCCCCATCCTTGTAATTTATTTTTTAAACTAGCTACACCATTATAAGCTAAGTGTAACATTTGGTCTTCATCAAACCTTATGATCTCATCGTTAAGAACAGCCTCTATAAATTCCCAAGGTGTGTTGTTCATATAAACTCTAGACCCTGCTTTAATTTCTTGTTTAGTACGCTCACTAGGTCGTAGATAATACTCACAGTCCTCAGTAATTTCATTATATTCTATATGGATATCTCTAGGCGACCATCTAATGTAATCTACCTTATCTACGCTTTGTTTTTTATCTTCTCTACGGAAGGATCTTTCAGCTCTACATACTTTACAAGATCCTTTAAATCCTGAATGTTGGCTAAAAGTGTATTCCATAGATTTAATAGGGAAAGTACTTTTGCATTTATTACAAGTAAGTGACCTAGAGAAAGGATCATAATGACTAAGCATTACATTACCATACATAAATAAATCTCTACCAATAATAAAGGAACGCTCAATAATATCCATATCTTTCATAAAGTAATCATAATATTTTCTTCTAGTGTGAAAATCTATATCACCTTGCACACTAACATCTGTTAAGAAGTATCTAATTGTTTTACTAATAGCATGAGAATATTCACCACATCTTAGCCATAAAAGTTCACCCCAATCAAATACCTCATCTACTGTGTTTGGTAATTGGTATTTACTATAAGTATCAAATATGTTGCCATAACTAGATGTCATATTTGTTTTTTTATCTACTGTATAATTCATTTAGTCCTCATTGTTTTCTATTAATAATACCGAAACTTTGGTTCCGTTTGGTAATTTAAAATTAATTCCTGTAACAAATACTAGAAGTTCTTTATTATTGTAAGACACCTTAATAGGATCTTCAGATTGTGCAGGCTTATAATCAAAATCTATACTAGCATCTGCCATTAATATTAAAAAGTTATTATCTATAGTAACTTGGGAATAAGGTACATTAATCTCACCAAAATTCCCCATATACTTTACTTGAATGTTAGGTACTTTTTTAATGACTGGTTTACTTAATAACTGATCTCTAATAGCATCTAAAGATGATTTAGGACTATCACTTAAATCTAAATGAGGAACCTCTAATTTAGGGTACTCACTAGGTTTAATTTCTATCGTTTCCTTTACTACTACTTTCTTAGCATCATCAGGTTTCATTGCTTTCTTAGATTCTTGATGAATAAAAGGTTTGTTTTTTCCTGCTTGAGTATATACCTCTGCTCTTATAGCAGATTTTTTAAACTCCTTTAAAGGATCATATTTAAACTTGTCATTAATTTTACCACTTCTACCCCATTG
>JAOZMU010000412.1:0-1948 GCA_029934165.1 Bacteroidales bacterium | reverse complement strand
ATTGCGCTACTGGTTCAGTATGCACAATCCCTGAAGATGATGAAAGATCATCATTACCTTCTGTTTCTATTTCATAATCATCCTCTACTTGATTAAGATATATTTCTTCCATAATTTTTATTACTACTTTAATTTTTGGTTTTAGTTAAACCTCCCAAGTAGCTAGGGTTTATTATTTTAATAGATACTTATTAAGCTCCTCTGTTTGTTTTGGTTGATCAGATCCCATAGAATATACTACCCCACCAGTAAGAGCAGCTGCTCCTATATATCTTTTCTTAAACATTCTTGTTTCTTTCTCTGCTACTTGTACAGTTTTTTCTGCTGCTTTCTCTGATGCCTCTACAGCAGCTTGTTGTATTTTAAATTGCTTTAACTCTGCTTTAGCTGCTGCTCCTTGAAGCCCTTTATCTATATTTTCAATCTGCTTAGCATCTAGTTTTGAAAAAGGACTAGCATCTACTATTTTTTGCATCTTTGCTACATTAGCTTCAGCATTAGCTATGTCTGCACTAAACTCTCTTAACTGGACATATGATCTTTGAGCCTCAGGAGATAATTTACTTACCTGACCTTCTATTTCTCTTATAGAACTTTCAATTGATTTCCTTCTTTTTGCTAAATCATCTATATATTTATGATTGTGTTTCCAATCAAAACTTGTTTTCTTCCCTCCTTTGACTGAAGTCTCTGTAAAATTATGATAATCCTTTCTAGTTATGTCGCCTTGTGCTTTTTTAATATCTGTTAACTCCTTCTCTAATTCAGTAATTCTAGTATTATATCTTCCAACTTGGTTATCCCTAGCTATTGCTATAGGATCGTCTCCTAGTATATTTGTATTTCTATCTCTAAGATATTTTAATTCATCTACTTTAGATTGAGCATCTTCTACAGCTTTTCTACTATTATTATAATCATCAAAACCTTTTTGACCAGAGCCCTGAGCATTCTCTAGATTCTGTCTACTTGTTTTCCTATCTGACCACCATTTTTCCTTTGCTGTGTCTTCTATATTTAATTTGTTAGTTTCTGTAATAAATTCTCTTGAATTTTTTCGAGCATCCTTTATGTATTTATTTAATAATTTTTGTCTATTAAGATTAGTTAATTCCTCAGCAGATCCATTTTGGAGATTTTTAAAATTACTCTTTAATTCTTCTAGTTCATTTACAAAGCTTTTGATATTATGTCTATTATGACCTATTTTAGCTTTATGGTATATTTTTTTACCTTTTCGCCAACCAGAAGTTATACCACCTGCTATATTATCTGCCCATTGACCTATACCTGCTTGTTTAGTTAAATACCCTTTTCTGTATGCTTCATCAAATTCGTTCATTATTAATCCTCCTTTAGTGTCGATATTTGCTTATCTAATATAAGATCCTTAATGACATCATTTTTCACTCTATTATCACTTATACCTGCTAAATGTTTCTTCATTGTTACAACCTCTTTATCATTTAATGCTCTTCTACCTTCCCTTGATCTAGTATTATACCCTTCCCATAAATAAGGTAATGCTATAGCACCTGCTGCACCACCAGCAAAGGACTTCATCCATCTACTTGCTCTCATTTCTGTAGGGTTAGTTCTCTTTTGGATTTCATTCAATACCCAACCTAAAACACCAGTAGTTAAAGCATACTTACCATAATAACCTAATGTACTATCATTCCATCTAGACATGTTATTACCTTGTTCCCAATTCTTTATAGGCTCATCTATTTTTCTAGTAGAAGTTCCTTCTTTATCTGTTCTAGCATAATGCTTTGCATTGTTTTTAAGGGTATGTTTATCTTGATACGTATAATTTAAAGGTTGATCTACATCTTTAGAATCTCCTGGCCATAATTTACCTTCTTGTACTGAACCGTCAGCATTTGTTTGATCCATAATCCAATTATCACTCATATTGCCGAAAGACTTCTTAATGTAATCAAGA
>JAOZMU010000411.1 GCA_029934165.1 Bacteroidales bacterium | reverse complement strand
AGTCCGCCGGCAATCATTCCGCTTGAATCTGTTTCGCGATATTTGTGGGAAAGCGTAACCTCGACAAATTTTGTTGTCATTCCAAGAAAAGCAGTTATCAACATCCAGAATAAAGCTGCTGGTCCGCCTAAGTGTATGGCTAGAGCAACGCCGGCAATATTTCCTGTCCCGACTGTGCCCGAAAGTGCTGTTGTTAATGCTTGAAAATGAGACGCATCGCCTTTATCTGATTTTTTGTCGTATTTTCCACTGACAACTCGTATTGCGTGTCTAAAATATCTAATCTGTGGAAATTTGAGGTAGATTGTAAAAAACAGTCCTGTTCCAAGCAAAAGTATCACAAACCACTCAGAACTACCAATATAACCATCTATTATTTCAAGTATTTGATTCAATGTCTGCATGATATTTTTATTTTGAATGGAGTTGATAACAATTAAATAATAACTAAGGTTTTTGACTTGTTCTTATTCAATATCTTCATTTTTAAAAGTTTGATAATGAACAAAGTAATTGCGCAAAATTCCAATATTTTTTTATTGTTATTTATTTTTTTCGACTCAGTCGAAATGGGAAAAATTTAGTTATCGTTAAAAAATAACCTTGCGATTTATTTTTTGTAAGATACTCATATTTAGGTGTAAACCTATTAATAATTCGCAATTCATTTATGCGGTCTTGTCTTTCTTTTTCCAAAAAGTTAGCATTTGAACTATTTGTTTGAAAAAACCGACCTTTTCAGCATCTTCTTCGTAATAGCCCTGTCCGTAACTAAACCCATATCCATATCCGTATCCATACCCGTATCCATAACCATACCCATATCCATACCCGTAACCATACGAACGAGAAGCCTGAACATCGTTTACAAGTATGCCAATATTATTGAATTTATCATTTCCATGTAAATCGTTTACGAGTTTAACTGCCTGATTTGTAGTATAGTTTTGGCGCATCACATAAATATTAACACTTGCTTGTTTGGAGATTAAAAGTGCATCTGTAACTATTGCAACTGGTGGCATATCAATTATTACATAATCAAATTCTTGATTTACAATCTCAAGAAAATCGCTCATCTTCTTCGAGTCAATTAACTCTGCCGGGTTTGGTGGTACTGGTCCCGCAAGTGCTAAGTATAAATTGTCAATAAACGTTGGAACAATGGTTTCTTCGAGCGTAGTTTTGCCAATCAGATAAGTACTCATGCCAACGGTATTGTCCATGTCGAAATCCAAGTGAATTTTTGGTTTCCTCAAATCCAGCCCAACTAAAAGAGTTTTCTTTTGGGACATTGCAATAATCGTGGCAATGTTGATGGCACAGAATGTTTTACCCTCTCCGCTTATTGTTGAAGTTACGTTAATAATTTTACGCTCCTGATTTGCTAACAAATACTGAATATTAGTACGTAGGGAGCGAAACGACTCGGCGATAACAGATTTGGGTTTCTCGAACACGGGAATATTTGACAATTTCGAGTTGTGCCCAACAGCACCAATCACAGGTATTTGCGTACTACTTTCAATGTCAGCTCTATTACGTATTTTGTTGTTTAAAAATTCTCGGATAAAAACAAAAACCAAAGGCACCAACAACCCAATCATCATTGCTTTATTCCTGTTTTTACCAACATTTGGCGAAACGTATCGTGCGTTTTTCGACCGAGCTTTATCCAAAACTTTAGTATCGGCATTTGTCGAAGCTTTGGTTATGCCTGCCTCGGTACGTTTTTGTAATAAATACGTATATATCTGGTCATTAAAGTCATATTTCCGCTTGATATTCAACATTTCACGCTCTGTTGCTGGCAAATGCTGAATCTGTCCTTGAATTGTTAGTATTTCGGCTCTTATTTGCGATTCACTTTCATTGATTGCCGAAATGTTATTTTTTATACTCTTGACAAGTGCATTCCGAGCTTTATCAATAGCATAATCCAGTTTTGCCAAAGATGGAATTTCGCTCTTAACACCAAATGCTTTCATGTGTCGCTTTTCAATCAGCTCAAATAATTTTTGCATGTGTCCTGAAAGCACTGGGTCCTGAACACCCATTACCGATGGCAAAATAACATCAATCACATCTGTTCCGCGTTCTATCTCGGACAGTAAATACCTGTAATACCGATTGTTGACACCCTTGAGAGCCCTCTCTGCATCCAGTGCTTCAAGTCTTGAATAAAGCAAATCGCCTCTTCGAGATAAATCTACTGCATTATTTTTCAACTGAAAATCCTCAAGACTGTCGGCGGCAACTTGAAGCGAATCTGTAACGCCTTCGAGTTGGTCGTCGATAAATTTTATTGTCTTTATTGCTATTTCCGATTTTTCGGCAAGTCCTTGTCGAGTATATACATCTATGATTTTATTCAAATAATCGGCTTCCTTTGCAGGCACAGCTCCCTCCAACCATAGCCAGAGTATAGAACCCTCCCGAGAATACATATCCACTTTTAATTTCCCGGAATACTGATTTGTGAGTGAGTGTAAATCGTTTACAAAAAAGTAGTAATTCTCGACCAAAAACTTTCGCTGAAAATTTTCTGGATTACGCAAACGAATAGTAAAATTAAACCTTTCGTCCTTATAATTTTCCCCAAAATTCAGAACTTTATCCAAATTTATGAATTTACTCTGAAGCTTATATTCTCTCTCATTGAGTATTGTAATATTCAGGGCTAAATATTTTGCTTGATTTACTGCTGTGTCCAACTCAACAACAATAGGCGAATTCTTGTATAACTCTGAGTCTCTAAAACGCCCACGGACAAAATATGAAACATCAAAATCCAACTCTTTCAAAGCCATATTATTTAGAAAATAGGACTTAAAAACTCCTTTTTCATTCTCTATATTTTTTCCTTTGCGGAAAAAATTGAGTCCTTCTAAATAATTCTCCGGATTGTCATCAGATTTAACGAGAAGTGTCGAATGCACAGCGTAAATTGGCACTTCGTATTTATTTTGAAAGTACGCATAAACATACGCTATCAAACCAGCAATGACAAACAAATACCAGTTTGCTACCAATAAAAATAAGTATTTTTTATAATCGAAAGAAGCCAGCGGTGCTTGTTCCGGAATGGCGATATTTTGAGGAGCTTTTTCGTTAGTTTGCATTAATACAGTCTGTTATTTTGTTAATGTGTAAAGCAAGATAATTGTGGTAAGTGTTGTTGTTACTGTTGTTAAAACAAAAGTAAAATCTTGGGCTTTTTCGCGGAACAAACGGGCTCGCACTGGCTCGACATAAACCATATCGTTTGGTTGTAAGTAGAGCTTTTCCGAAGTTAAAATATCTCTTTTTGTTAAATCTGCGACCATGGTTTTAAATCCGTCATCTGTTCTCCGAACAATCAAAACCTTCTTCCTATCGCCGTAATCTGTTATTCCGCCAGCCTGCGTCAAGCCTTCGTAGATATTCAATTCGGGCTGAAGAAAGTAAATTACACTTGGGCTACCAACTTCACCAAAAAAATGTACTTTAAAACTAACCATTTTTACATCAACAATGATGTCGTTAAAAACCGTTGCAGCTTTTTTTTGTACTAACTCGTTTATTTCAGTAATTAATAAATCTTTAACCAAAAAATCTCCTAAAAGTGGTACGCGAATATACCCAGTGTCATTGACCTCATAAGAATTAAGATAAAACGGATTACTCATTCCATTGCCCTGCATATTACCCATATTTCCTTGACTGCCACCACCTTGACTTCCCTGACTGTTAGTGTTGCCAATTATTTCGTTCAGCAAGGTATTGATTTCGGAATCAGAGCTTTTGAGCTTGATAATCAATAAATCTTTTGTTTTAATTTTATAATCTACTGGTTGATATACGTACTCACTTTCGAGATTATCAATATCTTCAGTCTGAAGATATTTCAATTTACGCGAGCATGACGATAATATTATCGTAATTAAAACAATATAATATATTATATTCTTCATAGAATTTAATTTTGTGCAATACGTATAATTCTAATTTCCGTTTGCTGGGTGATTATACTTGATGTAATATTTCTGGACGAAAATGTCTTTAAGTAAAATGAATTTAATAAAGTAAGCCATTAAAACTCCTAACTAAAACTAAATCA
>JAOZMU010000410.1 GCA_029934165.1 Bacteroidales bacterium | reverse complement strand
GACTGAAAATCAGCAACAAACAGCAAATAATGGTATAGGTTAATTTAATCTTCGTCCTAAGTTACAATTTAATCGTTGCTTAACTTCAAAAAAGAAGGAAAAACACTTTCAAATTCACAAAAACTAATTTATATTTGTAGCATAAGAATGAGAATACCCAGGTGGCGGAATTGGTAGACGCGCATGGTTGAGGGCCATGTTCACATTGTGAGTGCAGGTTCAACTCCTGTTCTGGGTACAAAAAAGGTAATCAAATTTGTTTGATTACCTTTTTTTATTCGCGTAAGTTGCTGATAAACAGCCCAAAGCTGTGCGGAAATTAGGTCTTAGATGTAACTCAAAAATTAAACCTCTCCCTCAGGAAACAACAACGAACTGTCGCCATAGCTCAAAAAACGAAAATTATTTTCAAGCGCAAATTCATAAATACTCTTCCAGTTTTTGCCAACAAATGCTGCTACAAGCAAAAGTAAAGTGCTTTGTGGTTGATGGAAATTAGTTATTATACGATTTACAATTTGATACTTATACCCAGGAACAATCATTAGTGATGTGTGAAATTGCAGCCGCTCTTTACATTCTTTATCCGCAAAATCAACCAAAGCATAAAGTGCTTCCGACAAAGAAAAATTCTGAGGCAAATACAAATATACCCATTGGTCTATGTTATTAAAATCTTGTCCCGATAATAGTTTGACTCCCATCCAATAAAGGCTCTCAAGCGTTCTCACAGAAGTAGTCCCAACAGCAGCCGTTTTTCCACAAAACCGAATCAAATCTTTGACAACATCAACCGAAACATCGACAAACTCGGAGTGCATATCGTGTCCATCGACAGTCGCAGAATCCACCGGACGAAACGTTCCTGCTCCAACGTGTAAAGTCAATTCTGCCATTTTGATATTCTTGTCATTCAGCGTCTTAAAAACATTTTCCGTAAAATGCAAACCAGCCGTTGGCGCAGCAACAGAGCCTTTGTGTTTTGAGTAAACCGTCTGATAACGCTTCTGGTCTATAACTTCAGATTTCCGATTCAAATACGGCGGAATTGGTGTCGAGCCGTTTGCCTCAAGCACTTGCGCAAAATAAATAGGCTCATTCCACGAAAACTCAACAATATCAGCCGTTTCCGTTTCTCCAACACGTCGAGCAAAAAGGCTAACACTTTTTCCGTTTAACACAAAATCAAGATTCAACTCGCCATGTTTCCAACGCTTCCGATTGCCTATAAGACACTGCCACTCACACTTCTCACGGCTTTGAAACATCTCCACATAATCGGCAGGCGCATGGGGTTCGAGACAAAAAATTTCGATTTTAGCTCCCGTACTTTTAGCAAAAACCAACCGCGCCCGAATAACTTTCGTGTTATTAAAAACAAGCAGACTATCATTTTCAAGCCACTCGTGCAAAAGCCCAAAATTAGTCGCCATAGGCAAATCATTTTTGTAAACAAGTAATTTAGAGGCATCTCTATTCTCAAGCGGATATTTTGCTATTCGCTCAGGCAAAAGGTCATACGTAAACTCTTTAATATAAATATCTTCTGGTCGTATCATCTGTTATTGGCACATAGTGCAATTTTATGGAAAATATATTGCTGGAAAATAGTCATGGCGCGACTTGAACTCGCACTCTGACTACCACTTAGGACTCAAAAGTTGTTAGCAAACCACCGTAAGCTACTTCTTTTTAAGGATTAAGGTAAATGGACATTTTGTAATACTTGATAACCTGAAATGGTTACGAGAGCTGGAAGAGCTGAGAGGTCTATGGATGAAATTCACCTTTACCTACTCGACATCTGTTTCTATCAGTGAGGAAAAGTCAAACATTAAATGATATAATTCAATGCCATTATCTTGAATATCTTTATGTTTTGACAAATAAGAAAATTTAAAATCGTTATCAATTATTTTACTGTTTAAGTTCTCATTATCAGGAAGTAATAGATTAATGGAATTGATAATTTCACTAATATTTGTCGCTTTTACAACAAAGCCAATCATTCCATTTATTCCATAAAATGTAGGATAATCTGCTCGTGAAGTAAACCGTTTAATTCCGTTTTCTACATATTTGTAGTTCAACGAACCTTTGCCTGAATTTGTTCCATCAAGACGTTTGCATTCAATAATATAGTATGCCGATTGTCTATTTTGCATACGCTCTATTGCATCATATATTTTTATATCAGAACGTGCTGTTTCTTTATAGTTTTCATTAACATAAGGTGGTTCTATATCAAAAAAATATGTCTTTAAATTAAGCTGTTCTAGAATTGATTGCTTATCTAAATAATCTTTGTGCAAATGGTTTCTAATAATATTCTCATCGTTTTCAATAATATCATAATCTGACAGCATTAATTTATAGCATTTTGTTATTTGTGTAAATATAAATTCAAATTCTTTGCGTGCAGCTTGCTGTTTTAGTTTAAATATGCTTGCAATCATAGACTCACCTCCTCTTGTGCTGCTTTCATTATAGCATTAATGAATTCGCTTAAATCTAAATGTGCCACAGCTCTGTGCCAATTCTTAAATTCATTAGGTTTTACAACATAAAAAGCCTCTTCTTCAAAACCTTTTATGTCTTTTTGGATAAATAAATCTTGACTTTGATTTGATATTGAAATTTCAGTAAATTTTTTCAGCAATGTATTGCTTTCAATATCTTGCTTCCATATTATTTGATTATTGGCTTTTGATGGTTCATGAATTATTTTAAAAAACATTCCTATCATATATGCAGAATGCCAAACTTCTACTTCAAAGTAAAGTTCGTCAGAATTGAAAATATTGTTATAATGGTCTGTAAATATTTTTACGTAATCTGTTAAATATTCTTTATGTTTTTTATTTTGCAAATTAAGTGTTCCAAAAATACGCTGTTTGTCTCGCCGTTTTATCAGAGGGATTGATATTTCGTGTGTATAATCAATCAGTGCTTTTTCTTGTTCTGTTATTTGATATATTTTAAAAATTTCTTTATCTATTTCCGCCAATAATCTATTGTAGTTTATTTCTGCTACTTGATATTCTTTTGTTAGTTTTTCGGTTTCGTGCTTTTGTTTGGCAGTTTTTTCTATTAAGCTTACTAACTCAACAAGTTTAGAAGAAGAATTATAAGGGAAATTTAATTTTTCTTCAACGTGAATTTGCTCTCGCTCAATCCCTATTGATGAGCCAACTGAAACCATATAAAAAGCAAATAAGTTAGAATTAAATAAACCACAAATCGCTTTTAATATAGGAATATTGTTATCTCGAATGGCTTTTATAGCTGTAATTGAACTTGTAAATACAACATTGGTATATGATATTGCCGATACTGAATTAAATTGACTATTTGTTCCTTCTTTTATAAACAAATAGGGGGCATCAAAAATTTCAATCTTTTTTGGTAGGTATCCAACAGTTTGTTCTTTCCATTTAGTTTTATGAGGTTTTATATAAAATTGTTGAAGTTCTTTATTTTTATTAGTGTCTAAAAAATCAGTTCCAATTAATATTGATGCGTCTTTTTTATTTTTACCATCAGTTCTTTTTAAACCTTGTCCAATAATAAACTCTTCCTCGATTGAAGTAATATCTTTAATAGACGAATATTCTTTTAGCCTTTTTAATAAATAAAAATCTAAAACATTACCATAAACAAGCACTTTCCAAATCCAATCATAATCCATAAAATAACTTTGAAACAGTTGTTTTTTGTCGTGTTTCTCGACTGTAAACATTTTGAAAACTTCAAAGAAGCGGTTGGGTTTTAATGAAATATGCGTTACAATATTTTGTTTGTTTATTTCTTTTTCGGGCGAATATGAATAATATAAAACCGTTGCAGGACAGCTTGCAGCATCATTTGATTTGTCAAAAATCTCGTGTCGTAGTGATGACATTTCAAATACTTTTCTTACTGCAAAGTTTTCAAGAAAATATGTTCTGAAAGTTTTGGCTTTTAGATTATACAATACTTTGCTTGTTATTACAAAAGCACACTCCTCAAAATTAAAATCACTTACTCTGATAAGAAAAACTTGTGCAATTTGGCTACCAGTCTAAAGTTGGACACCCCTGTTACTTAACCAGTTAGCTTTG
>JAOZMU010000409.1 GCA_029934165.1 Bacteroidales bacterium | reverse complement strand
ATATATGTATTTTGTACGCAAGAAGAACTTTTTGACTGTAAACTACTTATGAAATATGCCAAAAAATAGGTCTAAAAATAGCAATTTTAGGCGAGCTTCTGTATATTTGTATTAAATTTATTTCAAACATAAATAATACTAATAATTACGAATAGCGAAGATGTTTTTTTAAACGATTGGCTACGTAAAAACCAAAACTAAAAATAATTATGGAACTTGAAACATCAATTATCGATCTTCTTCAGAAAATTAATATTACTGGAGATTTGGCTATCAATATTAAAAATGGACTGATTATTTTATTAATTCTCATTTCATCGGTTGTAGCCAATTACATAACAAAAAAATTCATCATGGTGTTCATTAGCAGATTGATAATAAAAAGCAAAAACGAATATGATGATGTCTTTTTAGAAAAAAAGGTTTTCGACAGGCTGTCTCACATTGTTCCGGCGTTAATTATTTATTATACAATTGGTTATGCACTTCCAGAATCGCCAGAAATTACATCATTTTTCATGGCTTGTGCCCAAGTATATATGATTATTGCAATAGTGTTGTTTATAGATGCGTTTCTTAATGCTGCCCACGAAATATATTTATATTTCAAAATATCAAAGCGTATCCCAATAAAAGGTTACATACAAGTACTCAAAATAGTGATTTATTTTGTTGCGATTATCTTGGTTATTTCAACTATAATGCAAAAATCACCTATTGGTATATTTACAGGTATTGGTGCTTTAGCCGCTGTTTTAATGTTGATTTTTAAGGATACAATATTAGGTTTTGTTGCAAGTATCCAATTGACCGCTTATAATATGGTAAAACCGGGCGATTGGATTGCAATGCGCAGTCGGAATGCAGACGGAACTGTTATCGACATTTCATTAAGTACCGTCAAAGTACAAAACTTCGATAAAACTGTTAGTACAATCCCTACATATTCTCTTGTGTCAGAGTCGTTTACAAATTATAAAGGCATGATAGATGCTGGTGCTAGGCGGATAAAAAGGTCATTAAATATAGACCTTAGTTCCATTTGTTTTTGCGATGATGCAATGTTAGATAAGTATGAAAAAATTGAATTATTAAGCAATTATATTAAAGATACACGTAACAAAGTTAAAAATTATAATAAAAGTCGTGATGTAAGCTCTACAATCGTGAACGGAAAAACACTAACAAACATAGGTACTTTTCGTAAGTATATTGAGTTATATCTGCGAAATAATATTGAGGTAGTTGAAAAAGAAGATGTAAAAGTACGCAGAAAGGTTGAGGTCGAGGAAAAAGGCAAAATGGTAACTCGCGAAGTTGAAGTTATTGAAAAGCAGATAAAAGTATCCGATGGCACTAAAAATGTGATAAAACCAGGAAACTTTAACGAGGAGACAACATTATTGGTGCGCCAGCTTGCTCCAACGGAAAAAGGATTACCAATTGAAATTTATGTTTTTGCATCGACTACGGCATGGGGAGATTTTGAGGCAATTCAAGCCGATTTATTCGACCATTTATTTGCGATTCTTCCTGAATTTGGCTTGCGTGTTTTTCAGAGTCCTAGCGGGAACGATATTGAAAAACTGCATGGTAATAACAGTTTGTAAGCAGGTGTTTATTATCTGTTGTACTGATAAATAGCAATATATAAAGTTAAGGTAATTAATTTACTTTTCAAATTGCATAAAACTTTTATTTTCAAGTGATAGCCAATTCTTAATTAGTATATGTGTTTATTGTGTGTCCATAAAATTGCCGATTTTAAGGACGCACACTAAGGTCTAAGACCTATTTTTTGAAACGTTTAAGCTGTGAATTAACAACTTAGGTTAATAAAAAGCGAAGAGTACTTATTTAGTCTTTTAACACCAAGTTCAGAACAAAATGCAAAATAGTTTTATCCTTGCACTTGACCAAGGAACAAGTAGTTCGCGAGCCATTTTATACTCAATGAATTATGACGTTGCAGGTGTTTTTCAAGAAGAAATTACGCAGATTTACCCTGAAACGGGCTGGGTAGAGCAGTGTCCGAAAGAAATTTGGAAAACGCAATTTAAAGTTGCAAAGAATGTTATTTCCAATTGCTTACCTGTTGATGGAAGAATTGTTGCGATATGTATTACAAATCAGCGCGAAACGTCCATTGTTTGGGATAAATATACCGGTGAACCAATTTATAACGCCATTGTTTGGCAGGACAAACGTACGGCTGAATTTTGTAACTCGCTAAAAAACAATGAATGGGCAGAGAAAATAAAAGCGAAAACAGGTCTTATTCCTGATTCGTATTTTTCGGCTACGAAACTTCAATGGATTTTGAGCAATGTAAAAGATGCTAAAGAATTATTTGAAGACGGAAAACTGTTTTTTGGAACTGTTGATTCTTGGTTGATTTGGAATTTAACAAATGGTGTACATGCAACAGATTTTTCCAATGCTTCGAGAACTATGTTGTTCAATATCACCAAACAAGAGTGGGACGATGAGTTATTGACGCTTTTTGAAATACCAAAAAAGGGATTGCCAGAAGTAAAGGATTCCTCGACAATTTTTGGCTACACAAATCTTTTTGCCGACTATCGGATTCCTATCGCTGGAGTTTTGGGCGACCAACAGGCGGCTCTTTTTGGACATGCTTGTTTTGAAAAGGGAATGGCAAAAAACACTTATGGAACTGGCTGTTTTATTCTCATCAATACAGGTGCGCAGCCATTTATCTCCCAAAATGGGTTAATTACGACAATTGCTTGGCGTATCGATGGGAAAATTGAATATGCACTCGAAGGTAGTGTATTTGTTGCTGGCGCGGCAATTTCTTGGCTGACAAAAAAATTGTCTATCTTACCAAACCCAAATAAATCTGATGAATTTGCTCATTATCAAAACAGTAGCGATGGAGTTGTCGTCATTCCAGCCTTTTCTGGACTTGGCGCACCATACTGGAACATGAATGTTAAAGGAGCGATACTCGGATTGACACAAAACTCTGATAAATACCACATTACGAGAGCAACTCTTGAGGCGATAGCTTACCGAACAAAAGATGTTATCGAAGTTATGACTAAAGATTCTGGCATAGAATTACAAAAATTATCTGTCGATGGAGGTGCGTCAAAAAGCGAATTTTTAATGGATTGTCAGGCTAATGTATTGAATAAAAGCATTATTCGTCCATCAAATATCGAAACTAGCTCATTAGGTGTTGCTTATATGGCAAGCATTGCTCTAAAATTACACACGAAAGAAAGCCTAAAAATGTTACAAAGTAGTGTTAAACAAGAGTTTAAACCAAATAAAGATAAAGGTAATCATTATCAAAAAGGATATTTTATTTGGAAAAAAGCAGTTCAAAAACTATTAGAATGTTACGAAACGGACTAATCCTCAACATACAATAAAAAAGCCTTTGAATTTTAGCAAAAGATTTAGGTTCACTACACTTATTTTACGCATAAAATCCAATTTGGTATTTTTACAACACATTTCTTTGTAGTATATTAAGTTAAGTTTTTGAATAAGTCTAATTAACTATTTAGGCTCTAAGATATATTTTTTATGAAACGTTTAAGCTGTGAATCAACAACTTAGGTTAATAAAAAGCGTAAGAACTTTTGTAAGAGTACTTATAAGTCTCGTATAATTAATTTAGTTTTTTGCATTTTCATTTGATACGTAAATAAACTTTATGAGCCGTTTTTCAATTACATTATTTTACCCATGTTCTTAATTTATTATCAAAATAAGAAATTAATCAAATACATATTACAGCCAAACTATGTCAAAAAATATTTATTATAATCAGTAAATTAAATATTCTTTAATACGTCAGAATATTTAGCTTTTGTTAAAATTGCCTTATTTTTGATAAATTTTTGCACATTAAATACAATAAGATGTCCCATTATAGACTTTATTGTGCTGTATATCATACAATTAATATATTTAACAGAATTTGGCTGTAATAGATGAAAACAATCAATTTGCCAATATTAATTTTCCGGAAATGCTAAAAGTCAATTTTGAAGCCAAGCAAATTATTCACTTTTTCCTTAAATCCGCAAGTCTTTTTATAAGTAATTGAATTTCAATGATTAAAATCT
>JAOZMU010000408.1 GCA_029934165.1 Bacteroidales bacterium | reverse complement strand
TATCATGAACTTTTCTTATTTCCATTTTCTTTTAGTTTTTATGTTAATGCGTAAAATTTTTTCTGATAAATAACAACAATGTGCTTGTTTATTCACAAAGATACAATTTGTTAGAATAATTGTCAATATTTTGCCTGATATTCTCTGCAAAATCTTTTAATTGGTGCTTGATATTCTGTATATCATAACCAAAACTGACAAAGGTCATTGGAATAATAAATTTTCGGAAATAATTTTACGCAATTTTAAAAAAGTAAATTTCAAAAAAACATTCAACCTATGTATAAAGTAACAAAACATCCAATTCTTGACATTCCAAAGGAAAACATTGCTGTTTTTAACTACGAGGGCGAAAAAGTCGAGGGCGAAAAAGGTTTTACAATAGCGGCAGCTCTTCATCAGGCTGGCTATCCTGTTCATAGCCACAGTCTTACCGACAGAAAAAGAAGTCTCGAATGTGGAATCGGAAAATGTGGTGCTTGCGAAATGCTTGTCGATGGGCAAATAAAACGAATTTGCATCACTCGCATCGACAATGTAAAAGAAGTACGCGAAGTGCCTAAGGATTACACGCCAGAAACAATCGAAAATTTCGATGAGATAACAGAAAAGCCCATTAAAATTTATAAAACAACGGCAGTTATCATTGGCGCAGGACCAGCCGGACTTGCTGCTCGCGAAGAGCTTAACAAACACAATGTTAGCAATATTGTTGTTGATAATAACGATAAAATTGGCGGTCAGTTTTTGATGCAAACGCATCAGTTTTTCTTTTTCGAGAAAGAGAAAAAATTTGGCGGAATGCGTGGTTTTGATATTGCGACGACACTTGCTGGCGATAATCACGATGGTATTTTTCTGAACTCGACAGTTTGGGATATTCTCGAAGGTAAACGTTTGGCTATCAAAAACATAAACACAGACGAAATTTATTATATTGATGCTCAACACTTGGTCATTGCAACGGGAGCTGTTCCGTTTATGCCAAATTTTGAAAACGACGACCTTCCGGGGGTTTATACTGCCGCAGTTGTTCAGAAAATGATGAACAGCGAGCTTACTTTGCTCGGAAAAAATGTTCTGACTGTCGGAGCTGGAAATATTGGCTATCTTACTTCATATCAGCTTGCTCAGGCTGGCGCAAAAGTAAAAGCCATTGTCGAGGCGCAAGGACACGAGGGTGGTTTTCCGGTGCAGGCAAACCGTGTGCGCCGTTTAGGAATCCCTGTTATGCTTTCGCACATTTTAGTCAAAGCTATCCCTAACGAAAAACACGACGGCATTATTGGTGCAGTTGTTGCTGAATGTGAGAACTTTAAGCCAATTCCTGGCACCGAGAAAATCATCGATGGAATTGATGCCATAAATATTTGTACAGGATTAGTGCCAGACGACGCACTGCTCATCAAAGGGAAAGAGGTTTTCGGGCGAGCGTGTTATGGTGCTGGCGATGCAATCCGCATTGGCGAAGGTACGAGTGCGGTTCTGCGCGGAAAACAGGCTGCTTTTGAGATTATCGAAGAGCTTGGCGAACGCTACGATTATGATAGGTATTTACAATTATCGAAAGAATATATCGACTCGCAACAACACCCAATTCGTGTTATCGAGCAGCCATTTATGCCCGACTTCGAGCGAATGAATAAAAAACCTTTCGTGCTAATCGACTGTCTTTATGGGTTTGCCTGCAATCCTTGCGAGTTTGCTTGCCGCCATGGTGCAATCACAAAAACATCGACAAGCACCGTTCCGCAGATAGATTTCGATAAATGTATCGGCTGCATGGATTGTGTTTATCAGTGTCCGGGGCTTGCTATTTTTGGCTATAATTTAAAGAAAAAATGGCTATTTATGCCTATTGAGTTCGACATGGGAGTTGGCTCGGAAGTTTTCTTGGTCGATAACTATGGAAAGAAACTTGGCGAAGGTGTAATCGAAAAAGTTTTACGCAAGAAAAACAAAACGCATATTGCTCGCATAAAATCCAATGATGTTGAAGGTGAGGCACTTACAGAAGTTCGTGGGTTTATAATAAAAGACGAATATCCAGAAGAAGTAGTTGCAAAAACTCCGAAAAATAAAATCGAATCGGAAACATACATTTGCCACTGCGAAGATGTGAAATTGCCAGAAATTATGGAAACAATCGGCGAGCGAAAGTTTATTTCCGTCGATGAAATTAAGCACACAACACGCTTGGGAATGGGGGCTTGTCGCGGGAAACGTTGCATGGCTCGTTTGAAGCAAACATTACGAAGCTACGGCATTTCTGTCATTGGCGAGCCAACACCACGCGGACCACTATCGAACCAAGTTGCATTTGGCGAGCTTTATCCACACAACGCAAAAGAAGAAATAATAACAAATATTTCGGGCATAAAACCAAAGACAATAAAAGTTAAATCTTTTGTTGCCGGAGGCGGAATTGGTGGTAGTGCCTTGTTCCGTTATCTTGCCGAGGCAGGACAAAATCCGGTGATTGTAAATTACGGCTATGGTTCGTCGTGGCGAAACATTGCTGGCGGTCGTCCGGTGTTTAGTTTGCCAGAACTTTCGGATATTGCAGGACGAAATCTTGATATTTTCAAAGACTTACAAAAAGTTCAAAACATAGATTTTCGGTTAATAAATTATGTCAGTTTTGCACACGACCAAGCAAGCTACAAAGCTCTCGAAGACTCGATGGCGTGGCAAGATGCAAAAATGGTAAATCCAGACAATTTCCGAAAAGAAATTTCGCCATTTTTTAACCCAAAACTGAATAAATATGTGGCAGCACTCATAACCAACGATTGCTGGCAAGCCACACCCGGACGCGTTATAGATTTAATCAGAAATATTGGTGTCGAAAACGGTGGTACGGTTGTCGAAGATTCTAAAATTATTGATGTTACGAAAACTGGAAATACGTATCGCATTTTGGTTAAAACTCACGATAGCAAGTACGTAGAGTACGAAACCGAAATGTTTATCAATGCTTTGGGAGCCGAAGCCGATGAGTTTGCGCAAAAAGTTGGTGTCGAGACAGGGCTTTTTCCTGTTAAACATCAAGCTTTCATCACACGACGCTTGCCGTGGATGGGAGTAAACAGAAACCCACTTAACATGGTGATAGACAGAAGAAAACGCAAAGGCTTTTCGGCTGTTTATGGACAACAGCTTGCCGAAACAGGACAAATTATCGGCTGTGCGTCGCCACAAATTGAGCCAAACCAAACACGACAAAATTTGAAGGTTAACTCGAAGGATTTCCTTGAAATTGTTTCCGAAGTTTTCATAGATTGGATTCCAGAGTTGGCAACGGTTGGTTTTCAGGCTGTTTGGTCGGGGTATTATGTTGAGCCACGCATGATTATCGACCCAGAAAAAGGGCTTTTTGTAGGGTTACGCGGACAAGGTTTTATGCTTGGACAATATCTTGCAAAGCTTTATGTTGACAAGGTTACAGGAAAAGATGTTCCGGAATATTTCGACCGCCTAAAATTGGAAGGCGATGGGCTACTCGAAACAGCTTTCAAATAGACATAAATAGTATTTGAAAAGCAGATAATAGAAAACCGCCTGAATTGTGCTTCACAGCTACAGTTCGGGCGGTTTTGCAAACAGAGCTTTTTGAATTTTTGCTGATTGATATCAGTAGTTATAAACATATCAAACCTACGACTTTAACTCAAGGAAACAAATCTGGAATTAGGGTTTGTTTATAAAAACTTGGCGGTTTGGTTAAACAGCTAGCTACGAAGCTGTTGCGGCAGGGATTGTAGCGGTAGCTTGGCGAAGTGGCATGCGATTTTTGGCTGGCGGAGCAGAGCGACCGAAGGAAGCTCCTGCGCCGACATTGCCAAAAACGCATGGCACAAGGCAACTATGAGCGGAAAGCCCACGAGCCGCCCTGAAAAATATTATAAAGAACCTATTTTTATGAACAACTCCTGAATCTGGAATGCACCCGCGCTAAATTAGGTAAAATAATTCATTTTTCGAATTACATAAAACTCTTATTTTCAAGCGATTGTCAATTTTTTAATTAGTATTTGTGAATAAATTTTTACTCAAGTTTCTGACTTCGCCCTTACAACTTAATATTTAGCACATTGCAAAGA
>JAOZMU010000031.1 GCA_029934165.1 Bacteroidales bacterium | reverse complement strand
TAAAATTCTTAACTAAAACTAAATCAGGCGTAAGCAAAATTATTAATTATTAATTATTAATTTTCCATTACTTACGCTTTTTATTAACCTAAGTTGTTAATTCACAACTTAAACGTTTCATAAAAAACAGGTCTTAGACCTTAATCTTTGTTCCAACACTATGTGTTTAAAATTAAACCGATGAAAACAATTTTTCTAATTACGGGCATTATTATGCTACTTGTTACCTATCAGGCTAAAGCTCAGGACGATAAACCAAGTAAAGGTGTTGTTGAATGGAAAAAACTTAGCGAGGTGCAAAAACTTTTCGAGAAAAGCCAAAGACCGATAATGATTTATTTTTATAAGCAAAATTGCGATTCATGTAAAATGGTCGACGACTCGACTTTTGCACTTGCCGAAGTTGCAGATTTTATCAATGTTACCCATTATGCTGTGCGCATAGATGCAGAATCCAGCGAAAAAGTTACATTTTTCGATGGTAAAATCCATACAATGAAAGAATTGAAAGAAAAATTAGTTGGTGCAGATATTTCGCTTCCTGCGTATCTTTTTTTCACTCGCGATGCCAACGGTGCAATCTACAATGGGTATAAAAGCAGGAATTATATATTTCCGCTATTAACATATTACTACGAAGATATACACAAATCTGTTGGTTTTGAAGATTATCAGAAAAATTATTTCGTTGCATATCCGCCCGGACAGGCGACTGTTATGACAAGGCTCATGATAAAATGGAAAACTTGGGACGAAGCAATGAGACTTAATGCCATTGCGCCAAAAAAAATACTTGTTGATTTTTACGCCAATTGGCGTACCTCTTCGACTGTGATGATGCTGGCAACTTACAACAATCCGAAGATTGCTGCTTACATAAATAATAACTATTATCCTGTACGTTTCGATTCACAAGCAACTGACACACTTGCACTTACAGTGCCTTTGGCTTTCAACGATTCGATAAACCTACCTGTTGGAGATTATTTGAATAAACAGGAATCGCATAAGTATCACCAATTTGCCATTGAAATGCTTGGTGGACGTATGACTTTTCCGACATTGTTTTTTATTGACGGTAAGGAAATGAAAGTTTTGGAAAGGGTGCTTGGCTTTTTTACTCCAGAATCTATTGAACCAATGCTGGTGTATTATGCTGAAAATCATCACATAAATCAAAATGTACTGGATTTTCTGAAGACTTTTAAAACGCGATTGTTTGAAGACGAATAATTATTACAAGGCTCGAAATTACTTGATATTTCGAGCCTTACATATTTTCTCGTAAGCAGATTGAATTTCTCTAAACTTTGCTGTGTTTTCTTTCAATACAAATTCACTTTTTCCGCGAAAAGTGTCGGGGTGGTATTTTTTCACTAACGAGCGATACGCCTTTTTCACCTTTGCGTCTGTTGCTTTTTTGTCAATTTCCAAAGTTTTGTACGCCATGTCGATAGACGATAAAAAAGCGTTTTTTTGGTTTTTTTGAGACGAAGCAAACATAAACGAAAAACGAACTTTTACAGACTCTAACCCGCGCGAATTAACTCCAATTCCGTGCGCAATAGTTTCTATTAGAGATAGTTCTTTAGCAGAAATTTTGCCCTTTGCGCTGGCTATACGTAAAAGATAATCCAACAAATGAAGCTTTGATGCGTTTTGCATGTGTTGCTTAATCCGTGCATAATATTTTGCGGTATTTACTTTGCGCGACAAAACTAAACGTAGCCTTTTGAGCAAGGCATTAGTTGTCGATTTGCCAAAATTATCCGTAAAAAACCTACGGACTACGGCAAGTTCAGATTTTCGTTTGATGCCATCAAGCTGTATAACTGCGGCAGAAAGAAATACTACATCAATCTCAAAATCCGCAGACCCGAAGAGCTTTCTGTTTGGCAAATTGTCTTTTTCGGAATCTACCATCACAGCGTTCATAAACTCTGTAACTTTGTTCCAGCCCTTCCATGTCAGAAATTTATATATGGAATTAATAAAACGCCACATAGCAGTTTAAATTACTAAAAATCAATGGCTTTTACATCAAAATATGTTTTTCGTTTGTGATAATAACGCCCCGAGGAGTCAAATTTCCAAACCCATTTTTCATGAAAATTTCCTTTTGGTAGTTGTACGAAAACTAAATCTCTACTACGTTCAAATGCTTCTCCGTTGTAAACCTGCTCCTTATAATCGCTTATCAAACAGGATTTTCCGATGGGAAGTGAATTGAGATGTTGCTTTTGAATCCGCTTTTTCAATAACATACTTTGCTCATTATCAAATAGTTCTTGCTCTATTAAATGGTCAACAATTAAAATATCGAGCTGGTTGAGTAGATTGACCGAGACAACAAAACTAAATTGCGAAATATCGACATCTAGTCCAAAATTTTTGCTGTCGAACTCAGCATCTGCTAATTGCAACTCAGCATTCTTCTTTTTTTTCTTAAGAAGTTCATACACAGCAGTTGCCGCCCCGCCAGTAATATCGGTTTCGACAACTTCGACATTGCCAAGTTTAGAAGCCTTGTGTTTAATTTGTCGAGGCTGTATGATGTCCACAAGTACCACTTTATCAAACATTTCGGATAATTCCTCCAATGGAACATCTAATAGCCAGCCGCTGCCAAGTACGCAAACCGATTTTTTTTCTTTTGTTGCCGCCGACTCTAAAATAAATTGTCGAGTATTATCGAGATGTGACTGCCACCCAGAACGTTCGCGTAAATATCGGTTAATAATTCCGTCTTGGTCTTTACGAAAACTAAATTTTCGTATTACTTTTTCGCGTTTTGAAAAAAACATTTTTTATAAATATTTCTACAACTTATTAATCGGGTAAATTTCCAACTCGGAATCGCTGTCATTGCTGAGAATAAGCTCGTAATAAGTTTGTTTTTCGGTGAATACTATTTTTATGATGTTTAGAACGATGAAACCGACAAGTTTTTTCTCGGCTACACGACGATTAATTTTTGCTATTTTGCAGAATTTAGAAATGGTAATCGTCTTATTTTCATTAAGATACGACAACAAACAGCGTTCTGGCTCGGTGTACTGAATAGCAACAGCGATGTTTCTTTTTTGATGATTCCAAACTTGAAGCAAAACTCTGTTTGCCAACAAATTTTGGTCGACAACTCGTATGTAGGCAAGCCATTTTCCATCTTTGTCTGGTGCAGAATGCGGTCGGTTATTGCTCTTGTTTACAATGATTTCCAGAATTGTTTTTCCATCAACAATCCATTTTTTGACGGCGAACGAAACTTCGGGACGGCTATACATTTTTGATGCTCCTTCTACCATATAAAATTCTTCGTCGGAATGAACCCCTACGATAGCTCCATTGTCTTTTACTCCCACCAAAAGTCGCCCGCCATCGGTGTTTGCGAAGGCTACCAATGAGCGTGCAATTTTTTTTGAGTCGGAAATTTCATACTTAAAATCGAGTTGCTGATGCTCGCCTTGTTCGATGAGCTTTTTTATATAGTGGGTTTCGATTTTTTTCTGCATTTTACTTATATTTCTGTTGTCCCAATTTTCCGTATTTTGCCAATAGCACTCCATTAAATTGTTCATTTTCAGCCTTGTGATTACGTACATGGCGACAAATATTTCGTCTTGATGGAATATTATAGATAAACCTAAAATCCACGCTTGAATAACTTTACATGAAAGCGGTTTAGTGTTATTCTTTTGCTACAAAGCTCTTTGCAACGGGGATTGTTGCTGTAGCTTGTAGTCATCGCTTTTGAAATATCAGAATATAATTTCTAAAACTATTTTGTCTGTTTTTGCACAGTGTTTCAATGTTTATGTTTTCTGCTATTTTGATTTGAGTGTGTAGTCTTTCTTAATTTGAAAAATTCTCCCCGATATGTTACACACTCGTATCATTGGTACGCGTTTTACATTAAAATCATTGGATTCATTTTTTATTTCTTGCTGAATTTTGAAATTCTGTCTATTAGAACAAAGATTAAATTAACTTATACCACTATTTGCTGCTAATTTACAATAAAATCGTAAATCGTTGTCTAATATTAAAGTGCATGGCATTTAGGTTAGGAATGGTGTGGTTAGTAATGGAAAATTAATAATTAATAATTTTGCTTACGCCTGATTTAGTTCTATTTAGGAATTTTAATGGCTTACTTTATTAAATTCATTTTACTTATGTGATTATTGCATTAGTTTTATGGATTTTATTATACAAAAAAAGCCGCTCAAATAAGCGGCTTTTCCTGTGGGCAATACTGGACTCGAACCAGTGACTTCTACCCTGTCAAGGTAACACTCTAAACCAACTGAGTTAATTGCCCTTCAATTGTTGCACAAAAATATGTTCTTTTTTTGTTTTTGCAAATTTTTTAGTTACAAAAAAAGCTATACAAAATATTGTATAGCTTTTTTTGTAGTGAAAATAGTGTTATTTATCCATTTACTTTGAAAGTAAGCGAAGGAAGTTTACGAACACTTCCATCTGGACCTTTTGCTCTAATTTCTTCAACTCTGAACTTTTGGTTTTGACGAACTTGTTTCATTAGACCTTTTTGTTTTGCTGTAAATCTTGCTCCACGAGTTTTTTCTTCGACTTCAAAGCCTTTGATAATAGTGGTTACAGAAAATCCAACGACAGTGTATCTAACATCAAAGTCAAAATTTTTCATTATCGCTTGAACACTTGTCGCAGCCATTGCAACACCTTTACGGATTGCACCACCTTCATTTCCACCAACGGCAGGAACTGGGTCTGGAACTCGTTTTACACGAAATTCTTTTTTACCCATTTGTTTGGTTTGACCATCTATTTCGGCTACTGCATTTATGAATACCTTGCCTGGTTTGCGTACTTTTACGACCCAACCTTTGGCACCACGTGTTAATGAGCCAGAGCCTTGTAGCGTTGCCTTTACTTGTTCTTCTGGAACTCCAGAAACTGAAATATCAACAGGATTTGCTACACCAATGTAAAATACGTTCATCTTTGTTGGCGAAACAACCAATGCTGGTTCTCCAACTTGATATTCAGATTTAAAATGGAAATCTTTCATGTCGCCACTCGGAGTTTTCATTTTTATAACTCCAGAAATAGTACGAGTACCAACTCCGTTTGCTGTGGTTGTGTAAATACCTTTACCATTTTCGACTTTCAACGGCTGACCACCAACCATTATTTCGGGGTCTGTTGTTGAATCCGAGGCGGCAATAAATATTTTTGCTTCGTAACGTCCGCCATTCAAAATATAGCTTGAGTTTGGCTGAACAATTGCTTCAATTTTATTAAATTTCCATGAGGCAGCATCAATTTGTGACCATAAAAATGTTGCTACATCGGCTTCGGCGTTACGTATATCTGTTTGAAACTTGGACAACATTGTACAAGCTCCAGCAAGAGGCATTCCTGAGAAGTTTGCAAAATCCCAGTCTTTGTCATTGCCCTCAGAACCTTTTATTTTGTCTGTGTTAAGACTTTTTTCGAGAGCTCTACGTAATCCGCTCGTTGCAGATGTGTCTTTCGATGTGTTTAAAGCAAGTTCAATCATGCTTTGTCTGAAAGCCTCAATTTTACCTTGCAGTTCTTTTCCTTTCCCATTGAGAAGCATTATCTCACTTGGAACGTTGTTATCAGCTTTGCCCGCAATTTTCATTGGATTGCGTCCTTCTTTAAGATACAAGTTTTCTGGTCCATCAACTCTTGAAACTAACTCATCTTTAAGTGCTTCAATGTAAACAATCAACTCGTCAGCTACTTTTTTTACGTTGTCAGCTTTTTTCTTATATGGTTCGACCTTTAGTTTTTGCTTTGGGTCTGCCATAGCGCTTTCAAAGTTATTGTAAATAGACTGAGTTTTAGCTGAAAAGTTTATGGCTGTTTTGCGCAAACTCGTATCGACAAGGGTAAATGCATTTAATACCTCAGCAGAAACGTTGAGTGCCAGTAGTGCTGTTAACACAAGGTACATCATACCAATCATCTTCTGCCTTGGACTTTCTTTTCCATGTCCCATATTCTACAAAAATTCTATTATTTAACATTAAAAAATTGTCTCTTTACCATCAAAAATTCTTAAACAGGTACGTTCATAGCAGAAAGCATTTTTCCATAAACGCCATTAAGTGCTTGCAAACGTTCGCGTAGTTTAGTAACCTCTTCACGGTATTTGTGAGATTCTTGAACTCCTTCGCTGATGTCGTTCAACATTTCGTCAACGCCACCTTGTAGTTGCAATTCGAATAGGGCATTTAGGGCTGATAGGTTTTTGTTCAATGCAACAATACTATCGCCATAGGATTTGTTACCATCTGTTACAGCTGAAAAATCAATGTCAATTTTCATTGAATCTGATAAAGCATTGTACGAGTTTGCCAAATCTGATGTTGATGCAGCAACTTTTTCTGCCGATTTGTTGTACGAATCGGATAGTCCATCGACTGCATAGTTTAGACCTTCTGTCGATTGTTTGAAAGTATCTGCCGATTCTTTGTAAGTTCCGTTTAGGTCGTTTACAGATTGTGATGCAGTGTTTAGGCTTTCTGCATAACCGTTTGTTGCTGCCGTAACGTTAGAGATATCAGCCATGTTAGAAGCTGTGTTTCCCAAATTTTCAAGTCCTTTTCGCAATTTCGCAAATAGTTCGGGAGCGTTGTCTGCACCTTCGAGAATTTTTTCGTCGATAAGGCTAACGCTTGTTCCAACAGGTTTTTTTGTGCCACCGTGTCCGCCGTGTCCATGTCCGTCATCATCTATTCCTACTAATTCTGGGTACGCCAATGTCCAGTCAAGTTCTTCGTGTAGTGGCTCGAAAGCAGAAAAGATAAAAATAATTGCCTCAGTTATAAGTCCAACAACAAGCATCGGACCTGCGCCAGGCCAGTGCATAATCTTAAATAGTGCACCGACGATTACAATAGCTGCTCCAAGACCATATAACTTCGCCATGAAGTTTTTCCATCCTTTGGTTTGTGTAAGTTCCGCAAATGTCATAATTTACAAATGTTAATTGTTAGTGAATAATGTTTTTATTGATGTGATAAAAATAAACAAAAACTATGAAAATAAAAATTAATAACAAAAAAAAGGTGTCGGGACGAGTTTTTAATTGTTAGTAAACACGTCTGTTTTTAATAACTGTATTAATTACGTTTAGCCTAATTATTAAGAGTTTTGATTGTGTGTAATAAATTTGAGGGGATAAATTTTGAGGTGTTTTATTTTTTATAATTTTTTTGAAAAAAATAAACTCGACCCTTATAAAATTTAAGAATCGAGTTTGTTTACAATAATAATACCTGTCAATTACTTTATTGTTGACCATAAATACCAGCATCGCGTCCCATGTAAGAGCGAACACAACGGAAACCTACGTATGATTTTGCAGTGTCTTGATATTCATACGTTTTTGTTCCACATTGCAGATAATAACTTACATCTTTCCATGAGCCACCACGAATAACTTTTCGTTTTAATACTGGTGGGTCAGTCTCCTGTGCATTGTAACGATAGTCAGGATTCAAATCATGGGTAAAACTATTTGTCGATTCATCGAAGGCATTGATTGTCCATTCCGAGATGTTTCCGGCCATATCATAAAGTCCGTATTCATTTGCAGCATAACTTTGCACGGGTAAAGTTTTGATACCACCATCATCAACATAGTTTCCGCGCGTATTTTTAAAGTTTGCAATGAAGCATCCTTTGTTATTTCTTGTGTAAGGTCCACCCCAAGGATATGAGTTTAATGCTAAACCACCACGTGCGGCATATTCCCATTCGGCTTCGGTTGGAAGACGATACTTTTGTACGATTGCTTCGCTTTCGCTACGTAAGTAGTTGTTAATGAGTTCGGTTCTCCAAATGCAAAATGCTCTTGCTTGAATCCAGTTAACACCAACTACTGGATAAAGGTCGAACGCTGGATGCCAGAAGTACATTTCTGCCCAAGGCTCGTTATACGAATACGTATAATCGGCCATCCAAACAAGTGTGTCCGGGTATATTGGGCATTGTCCTGTCATGATGAAAGAAGAGCGGTCTTTGATAGGCACTTTTTGTCCCTGTCCGTTTATCACTTCTCCTGAGTATGCTTTTGTTTTGAAATCGTAACGGTTGGAGCTTTTTGCGGCTTGTTTCAAATCCACCCAAAAGTAATTATAAATAAGTTTTCGTGTGTCAATTTCTTTGCGACGATAGTAACGCTCGTGCTCAGGATAAAACATTTCTTCAAGTGCAGCCAATTCTTCTTCTTCATCACTATCCCAAGGCAACTCTTCGTCCCAATTTAAGTATGGTGGGTCTATTTGGTTTCCTGCTTTATCTTCGGCAATCAGAAAATCTTCTTCAAAACCGTTTTCGCCCATTTTCACTCGTGCAATAGAGTCGCGAACCCAATTAACAAATTGACGATATTCGTTGTTCGTTACTTCGGTGTCATCCATCCAAAATGCTTCGATTGATACAGTTTTTGGCGTTGCAGACATTGCAAAGGAAACGTCTTGGAGAGTTTGTCCCATATTAAAACTTCCTGTTGGGACTAACACCATTCCGTAAGGGTCTGGCTCAAACCACTCTACACGTCCTTGCACTCCGATTAATTCGCCATTGTTTGAGCCACCGCCACAGCCACTCAACATTATAAAAACAAATGCTACAACTATTAAATTTTTCATTTTTTTCAGGTATTTATTTATTGTGAGATGATACTGTATTTTTATAACTTAAAATAATTTATACAAAAATCGTGCAGTTTTTATTTTTACGGAGAAATTTATAGAAATCGTACACTGCGATATTTTCGTGCTGGTCTCATTTTTACTAAGTTTAGGCTGTACGATACCATCAGTTCGTGAGAACCGTTGCTGTAATTGCTAATGTCTGATGTTGTGATGTCATAAGCGTAGCCAATTCGCAGATTATTAAACACTTCTAAACCAAGCAGGGCAACGAAAGAATCTTCGTAACGGTATGAAATTCCACCCCAAAATTTTCTGTTATATACAATGTTAGTGTTAAAACTAAATTGCATTGAGGCTCCATCATATTTCACGAAAGTTGACGGGCATATTTCAAATAAAGGGTTTGGTAATTTAATATTGTAGCCTCCAGTGAAATAGTAATGTCGTTTTTGGTATGGAATATTTGATGTTGCGGTCTCAAAATCGGCTTCGTTAAGGTGTGTACTAGCTATCCCGATGTACATTTTTGGTGTGTAGTAAAAAATTCCTAAACCTAAATCAAATGCCATATCTGTCTCAGAGTCAGGGATGTTAGGGTCGCCAGCTTCGTTCCATATCCACGATGAACCATCTAACGATTTGCTCGAAGCACCTATCTCTATGCCGAAAGCCATTGTGCCACCAAAAGCGTTTAAATGATACGAGTATGCTCCTTTGAAATTTAGGTTTTTTTCAAATCCAATTCTGTCGTCAATTACTGTGAGACCGACTCCACTTTTTATACCTAATGGACTTACTTTGGCATGAGCCGAAAGTAGCGTTGTTGTTGGTGTTCCATCACCAAAGCCAACCCATTGCTGACGATGCAATGCCATTACATCTAACATGTTTTGCGTTCCGGCGTATGCAGGATTAAATGCCAATTGGTTAAACATATTATGGCTAAACTGTGGGTCTTGCTGCGCATTTACAGTAGTTAAGCAAGATGAAAAAACAAATACCAGAATAATTAATTTTCTCATGAGTCGGGAGTTTTTGAGTAAATTTGTTCTGTTGATTTTAGTGTTTAATTCGCTGTTAGTTAATAATATAAGTGATGGATTTGCAAGAAAAAAACAAATAAAATAGACTGCTTTAAATAAAATAAATTACGATAGAAAAATATTGTAATTAACTGATTTTACGAGCATAAATTGTGGTATATTTTGTTTGAATTACTAATAAATTTCAGGTTTACAAATATATTAAAGTTTTATAATAAAAAAAGTTGATATATCTTACCCTTTTTTATCAAAGCAGTATAAACAGCCAGATATAAATTCCGTTAATAGTTCACACAAATTATGCGTATTTAGTGTAATTTTTGATAAGTTTTCCACCACCTATCGGGAATTTCGTTGTTACTTGCACGCACGTAGTCTTCATACGAGCAAGTTACGATTTTGCGTCTGTTGTATTCCGATTGTGGATAAGGAACTTCGAGCCACCATCTTGCAGATTTTTTACTTTTATAAAAAACCATTTCGTGTTCGCCTTCTTCTATGCTGACAATGAATTTACTACAATTGTCTATCCCTGTGAAAGGGTATTCGTTTTGGCGATGATAAAATCCTTCTATGAAATACCAAATCACTTGAGCGCCAAGGTGTACCGTGTGGTTATTTATGTCAAAACTCGGATTAATCTCAAAAAGACCAAAACAAGATACTTTGTCGCTCATTCCAGCATAACGTGCTAATTGACAGGCTTCTTCACCGTCAATTCCGTTTGGTGATGGATTGAATTGTCCGGGAGCTTCGGCTTGACGAATTGCACTTACATCGAAACTTATCACATCTGAATCTCGAATAATAGGTTCGATTTCAGCAAGATTAGTCCTTGTAACGCCCAGCCGGAAAACATCAAAAAACATATCATTCATAACCTTAATCTCTTCAGGTGCAACAAGATATGTTTGGTAGCCAATGTTTGAGAAATGAAATAAATTGGCATTTTCGTCTAAGATGATTTTACTTAGGTATGTTTCGGAATTAAAATAAGTATCATCGCCACCAAGATTAATTCTAGCATCAATTGAGGTTAAATTTACCTGCTGCTCAAGTTTAACGTATGCGTTATAAATCGCAGAAGTTAAATCCTGAGTACCACCTATTATTATCGGAACTGTTTTAACCTGTATTAGTTCAAATAAAATATGTAAAACAGCCACGTAAGTATCTGCTATGGTTACTCCAGGTCTCAAATTTCCACAATCTACTATTTTTATCTTCTTGTGAGGCACAAATAATTTGTAAAATTGCTCTCTAAGTGCATCTGGAGCTTGGGCGCAGCCTTTGTTTGGGCTGTTTCTGTCCTCTGCAATACCGATTATTGCAATGTCGTATTTGGCGACATTCGGAAATTCTTTATCGTATTTGTCGATAGAAGCAAAACGCTGTTCGTATTGCGATAAATTTATCGGCAGCAAATTGGTATTCTGAATTGGCGAAAAATAATTCTGTAACTCCATTGTCGATTAAGGATTTAAGTGTCATGCACTTTTTTATGTTGAGATTATTTTGGCTTTAGTTCAAAGTAACAAAGAGCCGTTTTTGCACAAATTTTGCAACAACGGCTCTTTAATAAAATATTACATAACCTCTTAAATATCAATTATATATGCAAACTACTTTTTTGTAATTTTCTTGGCGGTTGTTTTTGCTTTTGCCTTTATTGTAGTTTTGGTTTTAGCCTTTGGTTTTGCCTTAGCTTTTGGTTTTGCTTTAACTTTTACCTTCGTAACGTCAGCTCCAACAAGTTTAAGACAATCCTTGACAGTCAGCGTTTCTGGGTCTGTATCAACAGGTACGCGATAGTATTTTTTCTTATAGTAAACACACGGTTTTTTCCAACGGTCGTTCATTACGACAACTGTATCATTATCAGGAAATTCCTTGATAATTCGTTCTTTGTCTGCTTTACGTTTTTTATCTATTATTTCGATAGATTCTGCAAGCGTAACCTGCATTGGGTCGAGCGGTTTAATGGAATAAAACTTCGATTTATGACGTACATAAGGTCCAAATCTTCCGACACCAGCAATCACTTCTGCTTCTTCGTAATCGCCAAGTGGGCGTGGTAATTTGAATAAATCAATAGCCTCGTCAAGCGTTATCGTATCAACGTCTTGCCCTTTCCGAAGGCTTGCAAAACGTGGCTTTTCTTCCTTTTTGTCGGTGTTGTTTTCGCCCAACTGAACCATCGGTCCGTAGCGTCCAACACGAACAAAAATTTGTTTGCCAGTTTTTGGGTCATCGCCAAGCAAGCGTCCGTTACTATTGTTTTGAAGAAGAGCCAAAGCGTCTTCAAGTGTAATAGTTTCAATCAGTTGACCTTGTTTGAGACTTGCAAATTGTGGCTTTTCGGCGTTCTCGTCTTTTTTTGCGTTCTCGTCCTTTTTCTCGGCATCTCCGAGCTGAACCATAGGACCAAAACGCCCGATACGAACAGATACGGTCTTACCTGTTTCTTTGTCTTTGCCAAGAATACGCAAACCGTTGTTATGCTCAGAATTTTCGATGGTATCCTCAACGCGTGCATGGAACGGAGAGTAGAATTTCTCAATCATCTTAGTCCAATCGACTTTCCCCTCGGCAATCTCATCAAATTCCTTCTCGACAGAAGCCGTGAAGTTAAAATTCATTACGTCTTTAAAATTGTCAATCAGGAAGTTAGTAACTACCATTCCGATGTCAGTAGGAAAAAGTTTGGATTTTTCTGTGCCAGCAATCTCTGTTTTTTTTGCTGCCTTAATTTTATCATTTTTAAGGACAATAAAATTATAATCGCGTTCCTTGCCTGGACGGTCTTCTTTTATGACATAACCACGTTTTTGAATCGTGGAAATAATTGGTGCATAAGTAGATGGACGACCAATACCAAGCTCTTCAAGTTTTTTAACCAGACTTGCTTCTGTGTAGCGGGGCAGGTGATGCGAAAATCGTTCGGTAGCTGTAATATCTTGTGGAGCAAGATTTTGTCCTACTTTCAAGGGTGGCAACAATGTTTTGCTTTCCGAGTCGCCAGATTCACGCTCTTCGTCTGTCGATTCGATATAAACTTTCAAAAATCCATCGAAAATAAGGACTTCGCCGGTAGCAACAAATTTTTCTGTGGCTGCCGAAATGTTTATCGAAACGTTGGTTTTTTCTAGTTTCGCATCGCTCATTTGCGAGGCAATTGTTCGTTTCCAAATCAAGTCGTACAATCGTTGTTCTGCGCTCGAACCTTTGATTTTGTGATTGCTAAGATAAGTCGGACGAATTGCTTCGTGAGCCTCTTGAGCCCCTTTTATTTTTGTCTTATATTTTCGTGTTTTAACGTATTTTTCACCATAAGACTCCTCAATCTCCGCCTTTGCTGCCGCTAAAGCTGTGTCAGACAAATTCACCGAATCAGTTCTCATATAGGTAATTAAACCGGCTTCGTACAATTTTTGAGCTATCGACATTGTTTGTCCAACAGAAAAACTCAACTTTCGGCTTGCCTCTTGTTGCAGCGTCGATGTTGTGAACGGTGGCGAGGGAGTTTTCTTGGCTGGTTTCATCGTAATATCGACTATTTCGAAATCAGCACCTACGCATTTCTCAAGAAATTCGAGCGTTTGTTTTTTTGTTTTAAAACGTTTAGGGAGGTCGGCTTTTAGTGTCGAGGTTTTACCCTTATCGCTCGTAACATCAAAGTTTGCAGTAACTTTGTACGATGAAACAGATTTAAAACCAATCACTTCTCTTTCGCGCTCAACCAAAAGACGTACGGCAACAGACTGCACACGTCCTGCCGATAGCGAAGGCTTGATTTTTCGCCATAAAACCGGCGAAAGTTCAAAACCAACAAGTCTATCCAAAACCCGACGTGCTTGCTGTGCGTCCACAAGGTCTTGGTTTATGGTGCGAGGCGTTTCAATCGCTTTGAGGATAGCACCTTTGGTAATCTCATGAAAAACAATCCGTTTCGTGTTTTTTTCTTTCAGGTTCAATGCTTCCGCCAAGTGCCAGGCAATGGCTTCGCCTTCGCGGTCTTCATCAGATGCCAACCAGACGGTTTTTGCTTTGCCCGCCAATTTCTTCAACTCAGAAACAACTTTTTTCTTATCCGGAGATACTTCGTATAATGGCTTGAAGTTGTTCTCTATTTCTATCCCAAGATTCTTCTTCGATAAATCGCGGATATGCCCAAAGCTCGACTTCACAAGGAAGTTTTTTCCCAAAAATCTTTCTATGGTTTTGGCTTTCGCTGGCGACTCGACTATTACTAAATTCTCTTCCATCGACTATATTTATATTATGTTTTGGCAATTGAAAAATCGCACAAAGAAAACCAATTCGATTACGAACTTCAAAATTTTATTTACACTTTTTATAAATTGCATACAATTATTAGCCTAATAATAGTTTCTAAATATAAGAATAAGAGAATATTAAGTGCGTGCAAAAAAAAAATAGTTATACAAATTTCCAGAGTTTATTTGACACCACTGTCGGTATGACTTGAAGCCGCACCGACAGTAAAAATAAACGACACTTCCGCTATGTTATTAACCTAAGTGTCAGCACAATATATTTTTTGATAAATAGCAATTTGTGCTTAGAACAAATATTAAATTAACCTATATCACTATTTGTTGCTGATTTACAATAAATCGTAAATAAGTACTCTTACAAAAGTTTTTTCCGCTTTTTATTAATGTAAGTTGCTAATTCACAGCTTAAACGTTTCATAAAAAATAGGTCTTAGACTGGGATGTTAATAATTGATTATTTTGTACCCTATATGTTTTAAGACAAATAAGTTATATATTTGCATTTTAAATTTGAAACTACAAATTAGATAGTCCACACAAAATAGTGTTGGTCGATGAAAATATGTAGAAATTTACTTTT
>JAOZMU010000407.1 GCA_029934165.1 Bacteroidales bacterium | reverse complement strand
CGCCCATGTTTCTTTTGGGTCCCATGTCCAATAATGTCCCCAAGCTTCTTTTGCCCACAGCGCACCAAAAACCATCCCTAATGTTATAAATGCAAACCCGAGGTAAACCAAATTATCGGCGAGCCATAGTGTTTTTTTATCAAAATTACGAAAGTAGCTTTGCCACAAACCTTTAACGGCTACTAGTGATGATGCCGCCAGAAGTGCATAAGACAAAATATAAACTATCACGTGTGGAGCAAACCACGGACTTTGAAGTGCAGGCATCAGAGTTTTGTCGTGAAGCTCTGGTTTTAAGTAGTTTATGAGCATAAAAACGGCTGCCATCATAAGGCTATAACTCGCAAACCAGTTAATACGCCAGCGAAGCAAAAAAATCAGACCAATGGCAGCCAAAAAAAACGAATACCAAAGCCGCGTTTCGCCCAGTGTACGCAACGGCGGACGCTCCAACGAAATCCATATATTGACAATAAACCAACCGATGATGATGATTCCGATGGCAGTGCTAAGAGTTGCCATTTTGGTTGCCATTTTGCCAACCTTATTTTTTGGTATTATGAAAATTATTGCAGCCACGACCCACAAAAAAATAACCACAGGTGCCACGATTGAAAAACTTGTCCAGACCATATTAAGTGTATTTTATTATAAATTCGTCAACAGAATATCTTAATTTAAAGTAGAAAATAAACATATAGTGCTATTTATCAGGAAGCGTATTGCGTTGATACTTAGGTTGATAATAGCAATAAACATTGTGATGTGTCTAACTTTGTGTTTTGCCGGATTTGTTTTTACCAATCCAAAAGATGTGAACAGCACCAGCCATAAGCATATAAAAACCTATGTAAACAATTGGCAACCAAGGGTCAGAGACTAAACCAAGAAGACTCGTATTCGACCATTTGCCAAGTTCGTCGTTGTAACCCTGTTGGTAAATTTCCCATGTTCCGACTTTCTGAGGCTTATTTACCTCAATATCAATTGTATCAGAGTCTCCATCTTTGGTTAGGTACACAACTTTAGATTGATATTTTTTGGCGACAGGTGGCAGCATAACCAGCATATTTTCTTTTGTCAAACTCAATGCTTTTGGCTCTACTAATATGCTACCACATGTTACCCAACCGCTCACTTTTTTGTTTGTCTTACGGTTTGTTGCACTCACTTTCACCGATTGCGTAGTACCAATGTCATTTACAGCCACAAAACGATCGCCAACTAGCTTGGCAGATGGTAAATACTCATCTACAGAGAAATCCCAATCCATAAAATGAAATTTCAACGAATCTCGAATCATAAATACTCCTTTCTCACCCTCTTTTTTCAATTCCCAAGTCGTATCTATAATAGCAAGTTTTGCGGGATATTCTTCTAGCGTAAATTCGAGCAATTTTAAAGCGACACCAAGTTGAAATGGCTGATTGTTAGTTGAAAAAGCATAATTTGTAAACTCTTTATTCTTGACGAGATTCATTTTCAAATTTCGCATATCTCCAGCACCAAGAACAGCCGCCGAAATAGAAATCCATAAGCCCCAATGATTTAGCATAAAGCCAATGTTTTTTTTCCGAAATGGAATAGTGCGCTTAATCGACACAAAACCCAAAACTACAATGAAATACAACTGCGCAAGTGCAAAAACCCAACTGCTCGTCAAGTGTGTGAGTCCTAGATTTTTAATAATACCATTCAAATTATCGTTTTGTGGCGTAAGCCCCATCAGCAGCACCAAAACAGTAATTAAAACAATAGCACTAATCGCAGCTGGGACACTACTGAGCCACTTTACAATGTTATTTTTTCTTAAAAAAAGATGGCTCAAAATGCACGCTTGAAGCAGCGCAACTCCAATTATAATATTATTAGGACTCTGTATTGCACTCACGCCCACGCCGCCCAACGCAGCCTCTATCGCCATTCCGCTAACCAAAAGTCCGCCAGCAACGGCAAAACTTTCTTTGTATCCCCATGGCATCTGCCAAAACCGCCTTATCAACATATTTTAACTTTTTCTATTAAAACTCTTGCAAAACTTCAAATATAGTAATAATGTGCGAGTATAAAAATAATCATAGTCTTGAGAATTACTATGAGCCTGAATATCAAAACTATATATTTATAAATAATTCTTGATAATTTGTTTTTCGCACTATTCATCAAGAATGAATAAGTAATAAAACTGACAAGAAAAGTGTCCTTAGTTCATAACCAATTCAACCATTAATTCCTAATTCTTACAACTTAATCAAACTTATCGAATCGCCCTCTGTTAGCTCGTTTTGGCTTGCAAATCCAGCGTTTACTTCGAGGACATATTTTGCGGGTTTTTCGGATAATACTTGTTTTTCGGAGTAAGGAATTGTATTTTGACGTATTTTTACGATTTTCATTCCAGAGTTTATGTATATGATATCCAACGGAATAATAGTATTGCGCATCCAAAATGAGCGTGGAGTTTCATCGTTAAAAATAAAAAACATACCGACAGATTGCGACATTTTTGTACGGTACATCAGTCCTTGCTCGCGGCTTTTGTCTGTGTCGGCAATTTCAACGTCTATTTTTAGAGAGTCGTTTTTGCTGCGCCAGATGTATATTTCGCCTTCCTTCTCAAACTTAGGTTCGGTTTTTTGTGCTTTTATTCTGCGCGTTGTAGTCTCATTACGAAGCCGTTGCAGCTGGTTGAATAAATAAATAGACCCAAATACAATTCCTATTGCTAAAAGCATCGAAATTATACGGATTGCTTTGTACCAAACAGAAGTGTCTTTTTGCGATTTCTTTTTTTGGTATGTCGTTTTGCTTTTCTTACTCATTGGTTTACTGATGTTTATTGGGTATCTCCACTAATTATAAGAGTTGCCGAAGATTGATTCTATGTTATCGGGATATTATTTATTACAGCCATGTTGATAAGTGTTTGAATATCAGGCTTATGCCTCTGTGGTGTTTGTGCATCAAGTAATAAAAAAAGCTGTTTTGTCTCGAATAGATTCAAAACAAAACAGCTTTCAAAAAAAAATGTAATTCGTCAGACAGTCATTATTTCTGTCTCTTTTGCTTTTATCAGTTTATCGACTTTAACGATAAAACTGTTTGTAACTACCTGAACTTCATCTTCTCCGCTTTTAGCTTCGTCTTCCGAGAGTCCGTCTTTTTTGAGTTGTTTTATTTCATCGTTTACATCTCTACGAATGTTACGGATTGAAATTTTTGTGTTTTCGCCTTCGTTTTTCACCTGCTTGGCAAGTTGTTTCCGACGCTCTTCTGTTAAAACAGGAACGTTGATGCGAATAATTTCGCCGTTGTTTACTGGATTGAAACCCAAGTTTGCTTTCATTATAGCCTTCTCAATCGGGGCTATCATAGCCTTTTCCCAAGGTTGTACCATAATGGTGCGAGCATCCGATGTGCCAACATTTGAAACTTGTGTCAAAGGAGTCATAGAGCCGTAATAGTCAACAGTTAAGCCATCTAGCATTTGTGGACTTGCTTTCCCTGCACGGATTTTAAGTAGCTCTTTTTCAAGGTGTTTCATCGTTTTATCCATGCTATCCTTAGCATCTTCAAGATATAATTCAACGTCTTCGTTCATAATATTAAAATTTGATTTAGAGATGTCCAATAGTCTTGAGTATCATCGTACCCAATGACCTAAAAATCTTTTGGTAGCAAATTTATTAAAATTTAATCAGAATAAGCAAATTTTTTAATTATACTTAATTGCCTAAAAAGCAAAATAAGCAATCGGATAGTTTTTATAAAACAGTGTTCGCTTGATTATCAGGCAATTACAGATAGAGGTGGGGGAATACACAAAATAGAACTTTACTTGAAAATCAAGTCATTATAAATTGTTTTTATATAATAAAATAGCGATTTATCGAAATGAAGAATCAGGTACTAGTTCAGTTTTTGTAATGGAGTTATTAAAAAAATAGCTCAATAAACTCTTATTTTATATAATCTTTAATTGATTTTATTTACAGATACTGAAAAATCGAAAGAACTATTAAGAAAAATATTAATTCACAGAGTTTGTTCATGAAAATTTGTCTATTTTGTCAAACTGCTTGCTACAACGGCGTTTTGCGGCAGGGATTGTAGCGGTAG
>JAOZMU010000406.1 GCA_029934165.1 Bacteroidales bacterium | reverse complement strand
ACATAATAAAAAAAAATAAGGTTTTTTAAAGTGTAAAGTTTATCTGAAACATGCCCACATCGTGCTATTTAAGTAATGGAAAATTAATAATTAATAATTAATAATTAATAATTTTGCTTACGCCTGATTTAGTTTTAGTTAGGAATTTTAATGGCTTACTTTATTAAATTCATTTTACTTAATCAATTTTACATTCTGATTCTATGAAAATTATTAGTTTTTTGTCAGTATCCTTAGTTTATACCCAAGTTATCCATTCATACTCCGCTTTTCTTCATTTTTCTCGTTTTCAAAAATTAACTGCTTGAGTTTTTGATACATAAATGAGACAATAAGAAGGATTACTCCGAGAATGATAAACGAAACGATGCGCCCGCCTTCGTCCATCTTCCATAAATCGTAGGCAAAAAGTTTTATGATAGTCAAAAAGAAAATAGTAAGCGAAATAATACGCAAATCTCGATTTTCTTTTCGCAAGCCAAGGACAATCAATACGAACGAAAAAATACTCCAAACCACCGGAAAGCCAATAAGATGTGATTTGTGAAGGACATCATGAGAATCTAGAAGGTCGTCGGCAAAACCAATGACAAGAATATTGTCAAGCTCGCTACTTATCGTAAAAACGCTCACAAAAATTGCCGTCCACAAACTAAACCTAATTATTTTGTGGTTTGCTTCGTAAATTTGATGTAGCAATTTATACGTAAGCCATGTGATTCCAAGTACTAGGGCAGTATTTACAAAATGAAAATAAAAAGGAAATGCAGGTATAAGATTTTCTAACAGTTGGGTTCGCACTTCGTTGAAAATGTGATAATAAAAACCGAAATAGGAAATCATTGTCAAAATGCCAAAACCAATTGTTGCTTCTTTCAAATATTTGAACTTTTTTATTTTCGTCCAAACAAGTATGCAAATGGCAAACAGGTAATTATACGCACCGATAAACACGTTTGCAACTTCCTTAGTTCCCGAATACTTAAATGCCTGATATTCAATGTCCAACAATAACCCAATATACAGTACGCCAATCAAAGCCACAAGAATATTGTTTCTGAAAGCGTTTGCAGACATGGATAATATGACTTTCGTATCGCCTTCGCGACGCAGCAAAAGTGCTGATAGTCCGAGAGATACAACAACAGCAAGCGATGTTATAAGTCCTTTATTGAAAATCAATGGAATAATTACATCTGGCTTGTGTGCCTCGTCAACGTAAATATTTCCCCAGTCGATAAGCAAGCTAAACAACATGGCAGACATTACAATTAAAGACGCAAAACGAAATATTTTTATCCCCGTATTTTGTGCCATCCAAAGAAGCAAAACAGACTCGGCTGCCCAGAAAAGTGTGATGTAATTTCCTTCTAATTGGATTGGTGCTGCCAGACTTATAAAGGTAAGTATCAGACCAATAAGTAGGAAAACAAAGTTTTTATCAATTCTTTTCAATCTATAAAGAGGATAGGCAAACATAAAATTGAAAACCGCAATTACGACAGTGAAAATCCCTTTTAGCTCAGGTGCAATTTCGTTTATACAGAGCAAACCAACCACAAAATAGAAAAAAGTATTACTTAAAAGAATCGAAAAATCCAATGGTTTAAATGTCTTTCTATATCGCAGATTATTAATGACATTCATCACAAAAAACACAAAATAAAATGCTGTTGCAAACAAAAAACCGCCTATGAAATCATTTCGCTCGGCATTGTCATCAATAGAAATACCCAACCAAATTCCATAAATAATAAGTGTAAAAACGAATGAAACAATATCAACAATTTTCCATCGTTTGAAGAGCGCAAGCACCGCCATTCCGATGTTTAGCATAAGTAGATAGCTGAAAAGACTTACGTAGTCGCCAGAATTGTTGTTGACCAAAAATGGTGTTCCGAAACCTCCCAAAACTGCCAACACTGCAAGCTCCTGCCTATCGTAAAGAATTGAAAGTAAGACAGTAAAAGCTGTGATAACAACTAACATTGCGAAGGCAACATTGCGCGAAAAAATCCCATAATCGTGATAGGAAATAAATATCGTAAAGAACAAAACTGCCATTCCGCCACCGACAAGAACGGAACTAAATGCCGAGAACTTTTTACGTAGGTAATGAGCTATCCCAATCAAAATTCCGCCGCCCAAGACTCCAATTCCAACGCGTCCCCATTTGTTTACCAAACCTTCGTCTATTGCGTATTTTACCGAAAAAATAAGCCCCAAAACAAGAATCAAAATCCCAATTTTATTGAAGAGATTTTCGCCTATAAACTTCTCTATATCAGGATATTTCTCGAAAAACTTCTGCTTATTTTTATTTATAAAACCTGTCGTAGTTTCGACTTTTTCTTCATGTGTTACAGTTTCTTTTATTAGCCTCTCGCGTATTGTTTTTGGGTCAAAAATGTCTTCAACATCATCATTTCCAACCAGATGAGTTTTATCATTCTGCTCATTAATTAATGGCTCGTTTATTTCCTTTTCTTTTTCTTTTTCTTTTTCTTTTTCTATGTTTCGCTGCAAAGTTTCTGCAACGAGTTTATGTTTATGAAGAGCTAAATCAATCTTTATGGCTTCGTCGAGTGGGGCATTATCAACCGTTTTTTGGGAGCTAATATCTTGAGTTTCGGCTCGTTGATGCACTTTTTCATGAATATCATCAAGCTTCTCACGTATTGATTTTAGCTCTATTTTAAAACGCTTTCTAAGGTCATAGATTAAGAAAATCATAGCCAGCGAAGTGAGCAAGTAAATTGTTTCCATGTATCAAAAATTGAGGTATTTACATAATTTTTCGTCCTAAAACTCAAAAGTCGATGCAAGATATTATCTGTTTGCCTTTTGATGTATTTCAAATATAATCAAAAAAATTGGAAAATACTCGCAGTTTTCAGTATTTTTGACCTGTTGCATAAACGCTATTTTGAATTATTATTTTCTTGTTGTTTCTGGAGTAATAAAATAAATACGTATAGATAATCGGCGTTTTTATAGTTGCTAACAATCTGAATATCTGTATAATACACTTAACAATAAAAATTTTTATGGTCAAATCGACGAAAAGAAAACGAAAGAAAAACTCTCGTAAAAAAAAATCAAATTTCGGAAAATTGCGCTTCGATATTAAAAAGAATATCGTTATGATTTCCTCGTCTCTACTTTTGTTTTTACTGGCGATTGTTGTTTTCAAGTGCAATTCAAACGAAGAGGAAAAACCATATAAAACGGTAGAAGACAAGGAGTTTTATAAAATAAATCCGTTATCAAATGTTTTAAAAAAAACAATAAATCCTGAAAAAAAATTACATAATTTGCAAATGATTGCACGTGTAAAACGCTTTGGCGTTAGTGGTAAGACGAAAAAAGAAAGATTAATGGGCATGATTTTGCGCTCCTTGAGATTTAGTAATATTACTGATAAAGTCGAAAAACGCTACGATTTGCCTAAGTATATTATCTTGGCTATGGTTATGCAAGAAACCGGCGGTGCAGACTTTGTTCCAAATTCGAGCGATGATGGTGGATTTGGTCTTTGCCACATGCAACCGAGTGTTGCACAGATGTTTGGACTAAAAACTTACAAAAATTGTAAAAAACTGGTGTGTAAAAAACACGGAAAAGAATTACGCAAAAAAATAGAGGAATATAATTATGATAGGCATAAACTAATAGAACTTGACGAAAGATTCGACCCTGTTTTGAACCTTGACGCTGTCGGACGTATTCTTGCGTATCATCGCGACAGAAAGCAAAAAGGATATACAGCAATTCAGCGAGCTATTCGTGGATATTCTGGCAGGTATAATTACTCGAAATATTACAAGAATGTTATGTACTTTAGGCAAAAACTCACAGATGAAGATGTCGTTGACGAGGTAAGAAAAGAGTTTAATAGAAGAAATACGAATTTATTAATCGGCAATATAAAAGCTGATTTCGATGCGTATTTAAAATACCACCACGACCAAAACAGAAATTACGGGCTTGACGAATATCCAATAGAAATTAAGAATTAAAAATTCGCCACGAGGTTGCAGTTTAATTCAGCGCAAAAAATAAGGTCTAATACCTATTTTTTATGAAACGTTTAAGCTGTGA
The DNA here is from genome assembly GCA_029934165.1 of Bacteroidales bacterium. Lineage (GTDB taxonomy): Bacteria > Bacteroidota > Bacteroidia > Bacteroidales > JAOZMU01 > JAOZMU01. Next base: position 18 of record JAOZMU010000406.1, on the reverse strand, counting down.
ATTAACAACTTAGGTTAA
>JAOZMU010000405.1 GCA_029934165.1 Bacteroidales bacterium | reverse complement strand
CAAAAAACTTAAAATATCCTAAAATAAATTTGGATTTGAACACAGTATCTTATTATAACAAATTTTGTTGAAAAATGTAAATCCATGAAAATCAGACGATTTTGAAATCAAACAATAATTTTCACAAAAAAAATAGTAATTTTGTCCGAAATTCGTGTTTTCTATAATTTGTCTGATTAACAAATGATTATACGTTTTTCTGCCTCATTTTTTATTTCCTAATTAATTTTATTTTCTATTTTTGGACAAAGTCTAATAAGTAATGGAAAATTAATAATTTTCCATTACTTAACGATATTATTGATATTTTTTCTAATTACGAACAACACACCGATTTATTGAAAAAACTATTTAAAGATAAAGTTGAATATTCAAAAGAAAAAGATTATTCTTTTTTCGGTTTTTCATTAAAGCGTTTTTTAATACTTTTATTATCAGCGAATTAGAGAATTTGCAATTTAGAGATATATCAAAAATAATGATAAATGAATATGAAAAACATATTTAATATTTAGATTATAAGTAATGGAAAATTAATAATTAATAATTTTGCTTACGCCTGATTTAGTTTTAGTTAGGGATTTTAATGGCTTACTTTATTAAATTCATTTTACTAAGGTCTAAGACCTATTTTTTATGAAACGTTTAAGCTGTGAATTAACAACTTAGTAATGGAAAATTAATAATTAATAATTAATAATTAATAATTTTGCTTACGCCTGATTTAGTTTTAGTTAGTAATTTTAATGGCTTACTTTATTAAATTCATTTTACTAACAGATTTTTGTTGAAAATCTAAATCCATGAAAAACAGTCTAATCTGAGTTATCCGTATTCCAATTTTTGCAATGATAGGAATCCTGATTTAACAAATTAATATCATTTATTTTGAATAAATTATTTACGACATAATAAACTGAAATTCAACAAGCTGATGTTTCAACAAAAACCGTTATTACCAACAAATAGCACATAATTGTATTAGTTAATTTTGTCTTTGTTCAAAAAAAATAATCGGTAAATAGTGAATTTTTAGTTAACTTTGCAGATATTCTTAAATAAAGGCTATAGTCATTTCTAACTGAATAATAGTGCATTATGGACAAAAATCTGGAGAATACACAAGTGCAAGAAAAAATAGTAACAGAGAAAAAATCTGGAATAGGCAAAAAAATTACTTCCTTTTTGAGCAGATTTTATAGTGGTTTTGCAAAAACATTTCTTTCGCCTTCTATTTTGACTGTCGTGATAACGTCTATCGCAGCACCTTTGGCAATAAACTGGGTTAATAACGACCTTAAAAACAAAGAGTTACAACAAAAAGTTATTACTACTGTTTTGGATTATACGAGCAAAACAGACTTCTCGAAGCCGGAATCGTTGGAAAAAATTACGATTATTGCAAAAATGGTTGATGAAAATCATAATATTTTTGGTATTTCGTTTGCACAAACCGATAGTACAATTCAAAATCTTTATGGGCAAATTAGTAAAGTTGGCATTGCGAACTTAAACCAAAAGCAGAAAGAATATCAAACAAAAATATCAGAGTTAGAATTGAAGTTAGAGTCGGACACATCGCAATTGCCAGATTTGCGTAACCAAAAACGCGAAATTGAAGGAAAACTGGCGCGCGAACAAAAAAAACGGTATCGTAACGACAATACTATCAAAGATTTACAAAACAAATTAGCAAAGAACGATTTGTTAATAGGCGAAGCAGAAAATACAAGAAATACGTATTTGCAACAAATTGGTTATTGGAACGAACAAAAGAAACTGCTCGAAAAAGACATTAAAACTGCTCAGACAGACGTAGCCAAGTTGTTGATTGAGAATAGAAAAAAACAAGATACGTATAAAGAAATTTTGGGTAAAAAATCTATTAGCGAAGATTCGTTACGGCGTGGATTGACAAATTCGATGACACAAAACGAGGCGTTGCGCCAACAAATCACAGATATTGACTCGTTAAATAAGGTTTTAATCCAGACAAAAACCTCTCTCGAAAATAAATTACTTGATGTTCAGAAGAAGGTTGAAAAGTTGGAAAAAGCGTATAAAAAAAACACTCAATAAATTCTAAGTACCCTGCACTTTTTAATATTGAGACAACGATTTACTATTTGACTGAAAATCAGCAACAAACAGTAAATAATGGTATAGATTAATTTAATCTTTGTTTTAAGCACATAGTACTAATTTTAAGAAAAAGTGTCGATTATTTTTACGCACCTACTTAATAATCAATAAATGAGCATAATAAATAATGAAAATACAATATGAAAGATATAAGAAATTTTTGTATTATAGCGCACATCGACCATGGGAAAAGCACACTTGCCGACCGTTTACTCGAAACAACTAACACCATTAGTGGCAAGGAGTTGCAAGCCCAAACATTGGATAACATGGACTTGGAGCGCGAACGTGGAATAACGATTAAGAGCCACGCTATCCAAATGAAATATGTTGATAAAAATCAGAAATATACGCTGAATTTGATTGATACACCGGGGCATGTCGATTTCTCGTACGAAGTTTCGCGCTCGATAGCTGCCTGCGAGGGTGCATTGCTGGTTATTGATGCGACACAAGGTATTCAGGCTCAGACGATTTCTAATTTGTATATGGCAATAGAACATGATTTAGAGATTATTCCGGTGCTTAACAAAATGGATATGCCCTCGGCAATGCCAGACGAAGTCAAAGATCAAATTGTTGATTTGTTGGGTTGCGAGCGCGATGAAATAATTGAGGCAAGCGGAAAAACAGGATTGGGGATAGGTAAGATTTTGGAGACTATTATTAATAAAATTCCTTGTCCTGTCGGCGACCCAAAAGCTCCTTTTCAGGCTTTGATTTTCGACTCGGTGTTTAATTCGTTTCGTGGAATTATTGCGTATTTCAAAATTATTAATGGCTCGGTAAAAAGTGGCGATTTTGTAAAATTTGTCAACACCGAAAAAGAATATTATGCAGACGAGATTGGTGTCTTGAAACTAAAACAAGACCCACGAAAAGAGCTGAAAACTGGCGATGTTGGATACATTATTTCTGGTATTAAAACATCAAAAGAAGTAAAAGTTGGCGATACGATTACGCATGTTGAGCGTCCTTGCACAACGGCAATTTCTGGTTTTGAGGAAGTTAAGCCAATGGTTTTTGCCGGTGTCTATCCGATAGATGCCGATGATTACGAAGATTTGCGCTCTGCGATGGAAAAATTGCAGCTCAACGATGCTTCATTGCATTTCGAGCCTGAATCGTCGGCTGCGCTTGGGTTTGGTTTTCGTTGCGGATTTCTTGGCTTGTTGCACATGGAGATAGTTCAGGAAAGACTCGAAAGAGAATTTGATATGAACGTAATTACCACTGTGCCAAACGTTTCGTACATTGTGCATACCAAAAGAGATGGCACAATTGAGGTTCACAACCCTGCCGGATTGCCGGAAGCAAAATACATTGATTTTATTGAAGAGCCGTTCATTATATCGCAGATAATCACCAAGTCGGAACATATTGGAACGATAATGAAACTCTGCATGGACAAACGTGGGATTCTGAAAAAACAAACGTACCTGACTACTGGACGTGCCGAATTGACATTTGAAATGCCTCTTGCCGAAATTGTTTTCGATTTTTATGATAGACTGAAAACCATATCGCGAGGATACGCATCTTTCGATTATCACCCACATGGCAACCAACAAGCAAAGCTGATTCGTCTGGATATTTTGCTCAACGGCGAACAGGTTGATGCTCTTTCGACGCTTACGCACGTGGATAACGCCTATAGATTAGGTCGTAGAATGACAGACAAACTGCAAGAACTTATTCCGCGTCAGCAATTTGATGTTGCAATTCAGGCTGCAATAGGCTCAAAAATAATTGCCCGTTCAACGGTAAAAGCATACAGAAAAGACGTTACCGCGAAATGTTACGGTGGCGATATTTCTCGAAAAAGAAAACTTCTGGAGAAACAGAAAAAAGGTAAGAAAAGAATGAAACAAGTCGGAAATGTCGAAGTGCCACAGACTGCATTTTTAGCAGTGTTAAAGCTTGACTAAGGTCTAAGACTGGGATGTTAATAATTGATTATTTTGTACCCTATATGTTTT
>JAOZMU010000404.1 GCA_029934165.1 Bacteroidales bacterium | reverse complement strand
ATTAACAACTTAGGTTAATAAAAAGCGTAAGAACTTTTGTAAGAGTACTTACTTAATTTACTGCACACTCTGTTAGTTTTATTATCTTGGGTGTTTTTCCATCGCCTTCCGATGAAATATACATAATACCATTATTATCAAAACATATTCCTTCGGGCTGTCGGTAGATTTTTTCTTTCAAATGTGCAACAGAAATAATTTTTCCTTGTCGGTCGATTTCTGCAATACGATGATTTGCAGATGATAACACATAAATACGATTGCTTTTTGGGTGTATCGCAATTGCCGAGGGCTTAAAAATACCTTTTGTGTTCTTATTCAGTTTTTTTGTTTTAAATGTTATTATTGGTTTGCTACTTAGCGTTTTAGATGCAATATCAAAAGAGTAAATAGCCCTCTCTTGTTTTCCTTTGTTTTTGTAATAATACGGCATATCCTTACAAATAAGCAATAATTCTTTGGGTGCGTCTAAATACGATAATCCTTCTACGTTATTCTTGCTGCTTAATTGAGTATTATATCTTGCAATTATTTTTTTTCGAGGCTTATCGTAGTTTAAAACCTCGTATAAAGTTCCATTACTACGCGTAATCCACGCAGTATTTTCAATAATTTCAACTCCTTCGTAATCTTGACTTTTTGCAAAAAAGTGCGATTTCACGACAGCTTTTTTTGCTATATCGAAAATATAAACCGAACCCAAGTCGTCGCACACAAATGCTAACTTATTTTTAGATAAGTAACTAAGTCCCGAAATTTCGTCCAAACTGTCTGGTAATTCAAAAACTGCATTGGGTTTATCAAAATTATATGAAAAAGAATTTTTTTTCTTCTTTTCAGTATTACAGCCTAAGATTAACAAAACAAAAATATACAAAAAGCATTTCAATGACCTCATATTAAAATAATTAAAGCGATGAGTGATTCTTAAAATAGAGCAAATTTCCTAAGATGTACACCTTTTTATTAACTATCTATGTTATCGTATTTTTTTGGCTTTTTTTGCTTCTCTGCACCCTCGACAATTATAACAAACTCACCCTTAGGCTGATGTGCCTTGAAATATTCCACCAATTCTTCTAAACTTCCTCTCTGTGTATTTTCGTACATTTTTGTTAATTCTCTTGATACTGAGGCATTTCTATCTGCGCCAAAAATTGCAGACATTTGCTCCAACGCTTTCAATATTCTGTACGGCGACTCATAGAAAATCATTGTGCGCATTTCCGTAACTAATTCTGTTATACGCTTTTGCCTTCCTTTTTTATGTGGTAAGAAACCCTCGAAACAAAAACGGTCGTTAGGTAAACCAGAAACTACAAGAGCCGGAATAAAAGCTGTTGCTCCGGGTAGACAAATTACGTCCATTTTCGCATTAACACACTCTCTAACAAGGAGATAACCGGGGTCAGAAATAGCTGGAGTTCCAGCATCTGAAACTAATGCAACGCTCACCCCAGATTGCATTTGCTGTACTATGTTTGCAACAGTTTTATGTTCGTTGAATTTATGATGCGAAAGTACTCTTTTCTGAATTTGATAATGTTTCAAAAGAAAAATCGTTTTACGGGTATCTTCCGCCAATATCACATCGACTTTTTTTAGTATATTCACTGCCCTAAAGGTCATATCTTCAAGGTTTCCAATCGGCGTTGGTACGATGTATAATTTACCCATATTCAGTTTTTTTTACGGAATAAATACGAAGCAGGATACGCAAATTGATGGTAGAAATCACGCAATAGGCGAAATAAATCTTTAAACTCATTTAGTGGTAAATACTCTGCTTTATCATAAATATTATGATATTCTTTGTATTCTCCTTCGGTATAAATAAAAAAGCTGGGAACATTTTTTACGTAAAAATAATAATGATCGCTATTTGCAGCTTCACCCCGTGTCGAAATACTAGGCAAGTATTTTCGTGAATTATTGATGCTATCCAGTAAGTTAAATTGCTTTTTAAAAACAGACCCATTTACAATCGTAATACCATCGTCTCCACTACCAACCATGTCTAAATTAGTGAGCATTTTTATTTTACCAAGCGGAAAGAAGGGATTATCAGTATAGTATTTTGAACCTAATAATCCAATTTCTTCTGCTCCAAAAAACATGAAAGCCATTGAGTAATAAGGCTTTTGCTTTAACGAAGAGTAGTATTTTGCCAGTGCAAGAACCATTGCCACACCGCTGGCATTATCATTTGCACCGGGGAAATATATGTCGTTACCAACACGCCCCAAATGATCGTAATGCGCAGAAAAAACCAAAAAATCATCAATTTCACCTTCAATATACCCAATAACATTTTGAGTTCTATATTCGGGTAAATACTTACTTCTGATAATAGAATTGGTATAATTGTCGGGGTTTTTGTATTTGTTTCTATCTAAGTAAATATGAGGGAAGTTGTATTGCCGTGCAGATGGAGTGTAGGAAATATTTTTATCAGTGAGTTCGATAACACCAACGGCACCAAAAAGATTGTATTTTATAATAAGTTCTATAATCTTCTTTGCTTCAGTATTTTCATAGTCTTCAATATCTAAAACCAAAAAATGATTGCTCAAATCCGACATGAAAAATAACTCAAGTCGGCGAGCGTCAGAGACAAATTCTTGGTTCAATAGGATTGTATTGTATTTTCCTTCAAGTGGAGGCGAAGAGCCAGACATAATAAAATCGACTCCAAGCTCTAACTGCTTGCCAGACAGCGAAAAACTCACTTCGTTTGGAAAAGTATTTACCGAAATAGAAAATTTTTGGTAGTACGAATTGTTGAATTTTTTAAGCCCAAGCGATTTTAATTCTTTATGCAAAAAAGCTGCGGCGATTTTATTTCCGTCATTTTCGTATCCTCGTCCATGAAATTCGGGCGAACATAAACGATTTATTGCTTTTTTTGCATACGTTAAATCTTGAGCAATCAAACAGGTACATTGTATTACTACATAAAAAACTATAAAACTTCGAGTTAAATTAGTCACGTTAAATACTAAAAATTAGTTTAAGTGTCAAAGACATTTTAATATTGATATAAATTTGCTATTAAACTAATAACCAACATAATGGTACAAGTTAATTCAGTCTGTAAATAATCCATTGAATTTTATTATTAAAACTATAAGTGCCATGCACTTTTTAATATTGAAACAACGATTTACTATTTGACTGAAAATCAGCAACAAACAGCAAATAATGGTATAGATTAATTTAATCTTCGTTCTAAGGAGAAATCAATGGATTATTTACAGACTGAAAAAGTTTTGTAAAAAATAGTTCTTAGTTTAGGAGTATCGTCGGTAAAGTAGGTGCATAAATTTCTTCGTAGTGGTGTCGTCATCGTACCATTTTAGGTTTGAATCAATATAATTAAAAACCTCTTCTAAATTATCACAACGGTCAATAAACGAAATTGTTTGTTTGTATTTATCTATACTTTTGTTAAACAAATCGTTGATAAACAGAATTTTATCTTGAAGCTCGATGCCATCGTTCAAGTTTTTAATTGGTGGAAAGTTTAGCGTTGTGATCAAGTATTCTTTTTCACGCATTTTATCTCTTTCCTCTATGGTAGTAATTTTTCGTACTTTCTTTACAATTACATTTTCAACAGTTTTAAACGTTGGGGTTGGTGTCTTTGGAGTTCTTATTATTGGTGTCTTCGTTTTTTCAATTTCATCAGAAGCTCTCATGTCCTGAGGTAAAACAGATTCTATTGATTCTATTTCATTTATCTCAGTATCAATCTTTTGCAGCATAAATAATTCTGTATAAAGATTACGGGTCTTAGAAAGAACCAAGTCAATATAAATAGGTGGAATTGAGTTTTTGTTCTCAAAAGTTGAAGCTATACTTTTAATATCCTCAATATCTTTTAAAATGAAGTTAATCACGCTATTTCGTTCCATAATGTTTTCTCTTTGTCGTTATATTTAGTGCTCAAAGGTATTATATTTTTATTTCCAATTTAACAAACTGGATTAAAATTTGATTATTAATTATATTCAGCTTTATATCAAGCATATAAATCTGTTAATTATTTTACTTTGCCTATTTTACTTATACTTAATAACTCAAGTTTCTGACTTCGCCATTACATCCTGATATTTAACACATTG
>JAOZMU010000030.1 GCA_029934165.1 Bacteroidales bacterium | reverse complement strand
AAAACATATAGGGTACAAAATAATCAATTATTAACATCCCAGTCTTAGACCTTATGCACAATTGGTTCATAAAAAAATAATTTCACATCTTTCATTTGTTTCCATGCTGGCTCAACAAAAAAGATGTGGCAACAGAAAAGAGTAACCAAAATATGAAACATGCCTTTTCATTCGACAATAATATCGCTCGGAATAATTCCAACCAAAATCGTGTCTGTAATTTCGCCATTAGTAGAACAGCGATAAACATAACCTCTTTGTTGGTAGTCTAACGCGTCCGAGACATATAACTCATTCTCGTCAGAATCGTAAGCAAGTCCATAAAATAAACCGTTAGAACTTTGAATAAGAGGAGTGTTGGAGATAGAATTTGCATCTATCAAAAACTCAAAAACATCATTGTCGATATAATATAAAATATCTTTTGTTGCATTTATACACAATCGAGTTGGGTTGTTATTTATGTTACTAAAGCGAAAGGTTTTTTCTATCTCGTTGCTACTCAGGTTTATACAGGCAAGCGCAGCAAAATCTTGTCCAATTTGGCTGCCTGTATAACCACCATCGCACAAAACCCAAAGTTTGCCGTTTTTATCAATAACCATACTGTTTGGCTGCTTGGGAACAACAATCGAATCGCTGATTGTCAGGGTTTTAGCGTCGATAACAAGCACCAAACTATCGTGCGACCAACAGGAAGCATAAATTTTTTCGTTGTGCATTATCAAAGCCTCCGTGGAATGCCGACATTGTATTTGAGCGTCAATCGTCATAGTACGCGTATTAACCACCGATATTTTTGGCGAAACCAAATCGCTAACTAAGGCGAGCGTATCGCTGATTTTGAGAATATTGCGTGGCGACATAAACCCATCAATCGTACGGATACTTTCTATGTTGCGTAGATTTATTGCTTCCAATTTTGACGAATTGTTGACTACGATAAATGCTAAGGAATCGAAAATTTCTATCGCCTGACCAACGTCGCCAAGTGGGCGATTGTTAATTGCTGTAAAACACTGATTTGCAACCTCTCTGGTTTCTTTGTCATAAATTGAAAGAGAAGAGTTTAACCGCGAAAAATTACCTTCGTTCAAAATGAATACTCGTTTTTTACCCGCCAGAGTAGAGTCAATGCCTTGATTGTCAGGATTTATCCTTGGCTCATTGCAAGACAAAAAAGTGCTTGCGATAAATAGACTGCTTAAAATGCGTATTAATAGTTTATCAATCATTTTGAATAGTTGTTTATATTAATTAAGAATTTGGAATGCACTTCTATTTCTTTTCGATGTGAATAAATCTTTATGAACAAACCAATGTTTAGAAATATATTATGCTGATATTCTGATAAATAGCAGCTAAAAAGTGTAAATTTTCTTTATCGCAAAAATAGCAATTATCCAGAAAAACGCTTTGCTTTCATAAACTAAATATTGTATGTTGAATTTGCGACATGCAATTTAATTCATATTGACTTATATCATAATGAATTAATTATACATTTTCAATTATTTCTATTAGTTTTGCGATGCTAAATTTTTTAGTCAACTATTTAGAGTGATTTTGCAAGCTCGAAGGTTGTATCTTAATAAGTTATGCAAAATATTTATTTATTAATGTCCTGTTTTTTTAGGTAAATTTTAGAATACTATGAGTTTGAAAAACATGAAATTACTCAAGGAGTGGAGCTACGATATTACTCCTATGGATAAAGGATACACAGATAAAATTCTTCATATCGACGTGTCTGACAATGCGATAACACAAAAAGATGTTGAGCCTTTGATGAAAGAAAAATTCATCGGCGGTAAAGGCTATGGATTGAAACTTTTATGGGACGCAACAGAGGCAAACACGCCATGGAATGACCCTAAAAATGAAATCATTATCGCGCCCGGACCAATTGCAGGCATCACGCAATATTCTGGAACTGGCAAATCTTTAGTTGTCGCTATTTCGCCACAAACCGATTCTGTAATGGACAGTAACGTAGGTGGTTATTTTGGTCCTTTTTTGAAATTCAACGGTTTTGATGCCCTTGAACTTCAAGGCAAAGCCGACAAAGAAGTAATTGTTTATATTGACGGTGTCGAAGGCAAAATTCAGATTTTCGATGCAACCGATGCGCCAATTGATAGTCATGTTTTGGCAGAGCAAATAACCGATGAATGGGCAGAAACCGACACGCCAAAATCGAAGGAAAAGATTGGTGTAGTTTCGGCAGGCACGGCGGCAGACCATTCTCTAATCGGAATGTTGAACTTCTCGTTCTACGATAAAAGACGTAAGATTGTTCGTTTGAAACAAGCCGGACGCGGTGGAATCGGGACAGTTCTTCGCGACAAAAAAATTAAGGCAGTCGTTGCGCGTGTCAAAAAAATTGACCCAAAACTGATTAATGCCGTTGATTATAAGGTAATTAGCGAGCGTGGTCGTCGTTTCAACAGAGAGATGAAAGAACTTGACGATTCGCAAGCCGAAATGCGCACCAAAGGCACGGCTCACCTTACGAATGTGATGAACGACTACAATTTATTACCTGTTCATAACTTCAAATTTGGTAATCATAAAGACGCTTATAAAATCCACTCAGAAATTTACAAAAAACTCTTCACACAAGGAGTTCCAGACGGTTGTTGGCTAGGTTGTAATATGTCTTGTGCTAAGGGAGTTGACAATTATGAATTACGTTCGGGACCATATATTGGCGACAAAGTTATCGTTGACGGACCAGAATATGAAACCGCATCGTCGCTTGGCTCTGTAGCTGGTATTTTCAATCCAGATTTTACCATCGAATCTAACTTCTACTGCGATACTTATGGCATTTGCACCATCACTTGGGGAACAATTCTCGGTTTTGTTATGGAATGTTATGAAAATGGCATCTTGAACGAAGAACGCACTGGTGGACTGAAACTTAACTTCGGAAATGCCGATGATGCAATGAAAATGTTGCACCAACTTGCACGCGGCGAAGGATTCGGAAAAACTGCCGGTTTAGGAGTCCGTAAGCTGAAAAAAATATTCATTGAAAACGGTTGGGGCGATGCTCAATTTATCAATGATATTGGAATGGAAAACAAAGGGTTAGAGTACTCTCAGTACGTTTCAAAAGAATCTTTGGCACAACAAGGTGGCTACGCAATGACCAACAAAGGACCACAGCACGATGAGGCGTGGTTGATTTTCATGGATATGGTTAATAATCAGATACCTACGTTTGAAGACAAAGCAGAAGCCTTACACTATTTCCCAATGTTTAGAACTTGGTTTGGTTTGGTTGGACTTTGCAAACTTCCTTGGAACGATGTAGAACCAGAAAATAACCACGAAACTGACGAACCAGCAAAAGTGCCAGAGCATGTTGACAACTATGTTACAATATACAAGGCTGTTACAGGACGCGAATTTACAAAAGAGCAAATGATTGAAGACTCTGAAAGAGTTTACAATTACCAAAGAATTTTCAACTTGCGCCGTGGTTTTGGCGTGCGAGCGCACGATGCACAACCGTATCGCGCAGCAGGACCAGTAACGGCAGAAGAGTTCAAATCTCTTGAAGAACAGTACGATAAGCAGATGAAAGAAACCATCGGTATCGACCCTGAAGGAAAAACTATTGAGGAAAAGATGGCAATTACACGCACGCACCGCGAAAAGCAGTACGAATTGCTTCTCGATGCTGTTTACAAACGTCGTGGCTGGAATGAAAATGGAGTGCCAAAACCAGAGAAACTTAAAGAACTTGGCATGGATTTACCAGAATTGATGGAGCTAATCATGCCACATTACAAATAATATTGTTAAAATCGTCTTGGTGTGGCGTTTTTAATTAACTATACATAAGTTATTTAACTTGTTTATTTTTAATATTAATAAAACTAACTACACAGAAATTTTGTAAAAAAGGGTTGCTCAAATATTGAGTAGCCCTTTTTTTAATAAGTTGGTATATTTATTGAACGATATTTTGTACTCCTTAAACAAAAAATAGCCACCTTAAAAAATTATTACAATGAAAAAAAGCAAATTATTTCCTTTAATAATTTTTCTTATCACCTGTACATCAGTGAGTTTAGCACAAGTCAACTTTGGGTTTCAGTTTCTTTCGGCAAGTGCGCATTTTGACGAAATGAATAAAAAATTATATACCGCAAATATTGACCCCGAAGGACAATTTGGTTTTGAGCCTGGTGTAATGCTTTCTATGGAGTTTTTTACGTATAAAAACCAACTCGCTTTTCGGTTGGAGCAAGGAATACACAAAGACATGGCAGCTCAGACAGCAGGATTTACGCATATTGGCGCACGAATCCACTTTATGAAAAAAAAGAGCAATCACTCTTTTAATATTGCTTTTGGTCCAACGATTTTTTACAGAAAAACATGGAAAAATATGGAAGGCTACGAAATAGATGAAACATACAGCGGCGAAGAAACTTGGCAATCCTCATTTTCGGTCATAAGTGGAGCTGTTGAATATAGATACCGAATTGCCCCAAAAATAGACTTGGCTTTTTCATTAAATCACTCAGGTCCAAAGTCGGTTTCTTTTGGTGCAGGAATACATATTTGGATGAGTACAAATTTCAATGGCGGCTGCAACTGCGGTGGATATAGGCGACATCGGATTTAAACAAAAAGCCTTTTTTATTATTTTTTGTGTAATAATTTCATTTTTTATATCCACAAGTAGTTTAAGTGCCATGCACTTTTTAATATTGAGACAAGTATTTACGATTTTATTGTAAATCAGCAACAAACAGCAAATAGTGGTATAGGTTAAATTAATCTTTGTTCTAATTTTTTGGCAGTATAAATATTAAGTAAGCACTCATACAAAAGTTTTTACATATTTACTTGTTCATATTTCGCTGATTAAGTGAACTTTGCAGAAATGCGTAAGCAACATTAAATAGGTCTTAGACCTTAAAATTCCTAACTAAAACTAAATCAGGCGTAAGCAAAATTATTAATTATGTTTTTTAACCTTCAAAGGCATAGAAAATTAATTTATATTTGTATTTTTACGCATCTACTTATTTATTCTAAAAGCCTAAAAACCAACATAGAATGAAGTTATTAATAATAAATGGTCCAAATCTTAACCTTTTAGGAAAACGTCAACGAGATATTTATGGGAGACAAACATTTGAAGATTTTCTTCACGAACTTAGAGCAAAATATAACGATTATCGGATAGACTATTTTCAGTCTAATAAAGAAGGTGAGATAATAGACAAAATTCACGAATTTGGTTTTTCAGATGTTGGCATAATTTTAAATGCTGGTGGCTATACGCATACATCTGTGGCTATTTCGGACGCTATCTTATCGGTAGAATGTCCTGTTGTTGAGGTACATATAACAAATATATTGGCTCGCGAAAGCTATCGCCAAAAATCAATACTTTCCAAAAATTGCGTTGGGTCTATCATCGGATTTGGGCTAGACTCCTACAAACTTGCCATCGAAAGTTTAGTTTTATTAAAAGAAAAACTAACATAAATATTACTCATGAAAAAATACATGCGTGTAAATCAGTTTTTAAATAGGTCTGTAAAAACAGCCAACATTTTTACATCTGCTAATAGCTTAAATATCAGTCATATATGTTTATTTGCTATTTGTTTATTCTTTTTTATTAATACGACGGCATATTCACAAAAAACACCTATCAATTCAAGTGAGTATGGATATCCGTTCATACAAAATTATTCTCCCAAAGACCATAGAGGACATGCTCAAAACTGGTGCCTAGCACAAGACCGCCGAAATGTAATGTATTTTGGAAATGGAGACGGGATTTTGGAATACGATGGTGCTTCGTGGCGATTAATTCCGCTGAAGTATAACTCAATGTGTCGGTCAATATTTACATCAAGAAAAGGGATAATATACGCAGGCGGAAATAAGCAATTCGGATTTTTAGCACCCGATAATAAAGGGATAATGGGTTTTGTACCTATATCTACAAGTCCTGAGAATGGGTTGAAATACTCTGAAATATTGGATATTGTAGAATTTGACGATGCGATATTTTTCCGTTCACACGAAGCCATTTTTAGGTATAAAAATAACAATGTGAAAGGGTGGAAACTTGACAGCGACCCACTAAAGGGTGTTTTGATATATAAAAACAGCCTGTTTTTTTCATCTAAAAAAGATGGACTTGTAGAGCTTTTGAATGACGAACTTGCACCCGTAAGTTTTGGCAATGCGTTTAAGGATAAAGAGATAAAGTTTTATTTTGACCAAGTAAACGATGTTCAAACAATCGGGATACGAGATGAGGGAATATTTGAATTTAACCCTGAATGGCAAAACCAAGACAGCTCAGTTCTTCGTCTGGTTGAATCTGAGCTTTCAGATTTTGCCATAGCCAATGGATATTACGATGCAGTAAAACTCTCCAATGGGCAATATGTAGTAGCAAGCAATCACAGTCATGGCGTTATTGTTTTTGACCCTCAAAATGAAAATATCACACAAAAACTAAGCTCGCAAAGAGGGTTATATAATGATAAAATTCATGGTTTATTGCTTGATAATCAGCAAGGTTTGTGGTGTGTCCTTAATAACGGAATTTCCCGCGTAGAAATAATGTCGCCCATTACTTTTTGGAATAAAACCAACGGACCATCTGGTGCATTTGAACATATCCTTCGTTTTAAAGGGCTGGTTTATGCATCGACACACGAGGGGCTTTATTATCTGGAAGACAATAAGTTAATAAGTGTAAATGAGGATAAAAAGCGGTCGTGGTGTTTACTAAATTTTTCGCCTCCCGAAGCTCCATCAAAACAATTTTTGCTTACAGGCATGGAAAAAGGATTATTTGAGGTGATAGACAATAAATTAAAGCTAATAGCAGAAGTTGGAACGGTTTACGAAATGACAGTTTCGAGACGTGATTCTTCGCGTATTTACCTAGCGAATAATACAGGCGTTGCATCAATCAAGTATAAAAATGGCAAGTGGATATACGAGGGTACTATTGAGGGAGTTGTCGATGATGTAAGGTCGGCATCAGAAGATGGAAAAGGCAATTTATGGCTTGGAACCTTTCGGAATGGTGCAATACGTATCGAATTATCCGATGACATAACAAAGCCAAAATCAATAAAATACTATAACAAAGAGAGTGGTTTTGGCTCTATTAAAAACGTGCTTGTTTATCCATATAGCAAGTATTTATTATTTGGTAGTAATACAGGTCTTTATAGATACGATGCAGAACAAGACAAAATGGTGCCAGACCCGACATTCGGCGACCGTTATACTACTGGCAATGAAGATGTTTTTTCGTTTATCGAAACAAAAAAAGGCAACGTTTGGATTGGAGGGCTAATCAACTCAAAAAGCCCTTTGAGATACGGTGTTACGCAGAAAAACGGAACCCAAGATTGGCTTATGCATCCGTTTATGCTTGTGCCAGAACAAATGAACTTGACAATATATGCCGAAGATGATGGAACGGCGTGGTTTGGAGGTTATGAGGGCATTTTCAAATACTCACCGCAAAACGTACCAAATTACGCAAAAAATTTCAATGTGCTTATTCGCAATGTTACCATCGGAAAAAAGGACTCTTTGATTTTTGGAGGCACACACTACAAAATTGAAAATAACCAAGAGATTCCTATCTTTTTTCAGGCAGACAGCACAATTCCTAGTATAGATTTTGAGCATAACTCAATCAACTTTTGTTATGCTGGCTTAAATTACATACAAGAAGAAAAAAACCGCTATCAGTTTCGTCTTGAGGGCTATGATGACAATTGGTCAGAATGGTCGGCGACTACGCAAAGACGCTATACCAATCTAAACGAAGGAAAATATATATTCAAGGTTAGGTGTCGTAATTTATTTGGCACTCAAAGCGACGATGCCACATATAGTTTTATTATTAATGCACCGTGGTATCGCACAATTGTAGCTTATGTTTTTTTTATAATACTTTCTATTTTAATTGTTTGGAGCATTATTTACCTAAACCTTCGTCGCCTTAAATTGCAAAATATTCGGTTAGAAAGGACGATAAGAGAACGAACAAAAGAGGTGCGCGAACAAAACGAAGAAATACTTACGCAAAATTCCGAAATATTGCAAAAAAATGAGGAAATCAACACGCAAACAGAAAAATTGGAAGATACAAACAAGGAGCTAGAAAAACTTTCAATCGTGGCAAGCGAAACCGATAACGCTATCAGCATTTTCAACAATCTTGGCACTTTAGAATGGATTAATTTAGCTTTCGAGAAAATGTATGGTTTCACTTATTCCGAAATCATTAAAATAAAAGGTAACAATATATTAGACCTCAATGCAAGCTCTCAAATAAGGGAGTCATTCGCGCGATGCGTAAACAGCAAAAAATCTGTTACATACGAAAACGAAAACGAAATAAGAGATGGCAGAAAGCTATGGGTACAAACAACACTCTCGCCGATAATTGATGATAATGAGCAAGTTGTAAAACTCATTGCGATAGACACAGATATAACCAAAATAAAACAAGCCGAAAAAGAAATTCTGGTTCAGAAGAGAAAAGTCGAACTGCAAAACGACAATATTAAAGGTAGCATTAGGTACGCAAAAACAATTCAGCAAGCCATTTTGCCTACATATTCAGAAATAAAAAAAGACCTTGACATATTTATTATTTTCAAACCAAAAGACATTGTTTCTGGCGACTTTTTCTGGCATTCGAAAGTCAAGACCGATGGCAAAAAATCGTACACCTTTCTTGCAGCTGTCGATTGTACTGGACACGGCGTTCCCGGCGCATTTATGTCGATGATTGGAAGTCGAATGTTAAGCGAAATCGTGAACGAGAAAAAAGTGTTTGAACCAATGCAAATCCTTGATTATATGGACAATGGCATCCGCCGAGCCCTCAAACAAGATAGCACCGACAACACAGACGGAATGGACACATGCCTTGTGCGCCTTGAGAGAATAAACAAAACAGACACAAAAATTGTCTTTGCCGGCGCAAAACGCCCACTTATTTATTACACAAACGACACAAAAGAAGTTTTATCGTTGCGAGGCGCACGAAAATCTATTGGCGGGCAAGTAATTCAAATAGAAAAAATTGAATTTGAACAACACGAAATTACGCTAAAGAAAAAGGATATTATATATTTATCTAGCGATGGATTGATAGACCAAAACTCGGCAGACAGAAAAAAATTCGGAACGATAAAATTAATTGATATTCTGAAAAATAATGCCGACAAAACCACCGAAGAACAAAAACAAATTCTCGAAAAAGAACTTCAAGAACATCAGCACGGAACAGAACAGAGAGATGATATTACTTTGCTCGGAATAAGGCTATAAGCAGGATTTATTCAGAAAAATCAATTCAAAATGTAACATAAATCACAAATAATAATTAACGGATTATAACGGATTTACATTTCTCAACAAAATCCGTTTTTTAAAGATAATTTAGGTTCTTTATAAGTACTCTTACAAAAGTCCTTACGCTTTTTATTAGCAACTTACGTTAACAAAAAGCGTAAGGACTTTTGTAAGAGTACTTATATTATATTCTCCGAGTGCTGAACAACCGCCTTGTGAAATGGGCAAGAAATAAATACAAACGTTTCCGCAAATCGTTAAGACAAAAAGCCGAGAGGTTCGCGTGCCTGTGAGAGGTTTAGGGGTTGCCTACTCGACTTTTTATTGGTTCTTTATCCAATAAATTTAATACAATCATCACTAATGTATTTTTGTTTATCAGTTATCCAATCAGGTAATCCGGGTGCTTGAACTTCTTTTTTCTCACTTTCTGACTGTGCAACTTTCTGGTTTAATTCTAAAAGCTGTTGTAAAATATCTTTTTTCTCATCGAAACCATAAGCCTCAATTACTGCTTTATCCAATTTGTTATGCAAATCTTTTAGTTTGTTTTTTCCGGGCTTTTCCAGAACTCTGTAAACATCTCGCAATGTCGATTTGTTCTTTTCCATTATAGCATTACGTTCATCTCTCAATGCTTTACTTGCTTTTGCAATTTTTACAATTTGTTTTTCTGTTGAGTTTTGAGGCCAAGGGAATGTGTCCCAAATTGATGCTACATTATAATTATATCCTGTTCCAAGTGTTGTTGCTTTTGAAGTTATCCACTTCCAATGAACTTGCGATTGAATAATTCCATAAGAATAGTTATCTTCAAAAGCAAAAACTAAAACTTTATCGTTTGGGTGAATATCTTTACAGAAAAATTCAAAAATCGGTCTTTGTGTTACTCTTGCACAAGCAACATATCTTGACAATTTATTGATATTTTTAAGCATATCTTTTCGTCCATAAGACAACTTCCACCATTGATCATAAAAATTAATGTGGTGTTTATTTGTTTTAGCATTTTTATTTTTAGAAGTAATTTTTTTATTACTTTCCTCTTGTTTTTTTGCTTTTACACTTCTTGCAGGTAATACTTTTTCTTCAATTCTTTTGTAAAGCTCTTTAAATGAAGACGCTTCATTTATATCTTTTAATGTAAAATCTATTACATAACGTTGTGGTTGAGATTTATATTTAGCCACAAGTTCGTATCCTATAAGAAATGGGTTTAATACATCTTTGTAGTTAGGGTGTTTTTTTATTATTTCTTGTGCTTTCGCAACTGGTAAAAGAAAGCCATCGTGTCCATGTGTTTGACCTAAGAAAACCATTTTTGTATTTCTGTTACATTCTAAAATTTTTGCTGAAGCTACATCTGTTGAAAGGCTTAGACTGCTGTTTATAAAATCAATTTCATGCAATACGAGTTCGTTGCTTTTATTTTCAAAATATAGAAATTTTTCATCTCCAAATTTCCCTTTTATCCATGTTACAATTGAAACATTTACAATTGCTTCACCTGTCCATTTTTGCGAAGAAACAGCATTTACAATAGTACCATCATTTTTTACAATATAATCTAAACTACCTTCACGACTGTAATTTTCTCGTATTGTATTTGTTCCAATTAATCCTGCATAACAATTCTCTTTCAAATGCTTGTGAGCTTTATAATACCAATATACACAAAAATCTGCTCGACCAGGAACTTCTGAATATACATTTCTAAGTTTGTTAATATATTCTTTTCCAAATTCAGCTTGCATTTTATTTTTGCTTTGATAAGGCGGATTACCAATAATTGCATCTACTTTTGCCCATTCCCGTTCTGTACCGTCCTCGTTTAAAAGTGCATCGACACAAATAATATTTTCATCTAAATTGTCTAATGGCAAAGCGTCAGAATTGTCTGCTGCTTCTTTTATTGTCAATTCTTTGGCAACCATTAGCGTAACTTTTGCGAGTTCTACGGCATAGGGTTTAATATCAATACCGTAGAACTGTTTAGGGTTTACATAATTTCCTGCCTCAAAGAATTTTTGAAATTCTTTTGCTTCTGCTCTTGTTTTTGTATTTTCACGTATTAAAGTTAAAAGCGTTTTTTCAAGTTTTTTCATTTCTTTAAAAGCAACAAAAAGGAAGTTGCCACTACCACAAGCAGGGTCTAAAACCTTAAAATTACGAAGTTCATTAATAAGTTTATAGTAATCGGCAAGGGTTTTGGCTTCTTCAATTCTTTTTTCCCAAGGTTTGACAATTACCGGATAAACAATTTTACGAATATCAATTTCATGTGTGTAATGCGCTCCAAGTTGATGGCGTTCATCGGTTTCTAATGCACTCTCGAAAATAGAACCAAATATTCCGGGATTAACTTTTTGCCATTTCTTTATGGCTGCGCTTTGAAAACGTTCTAATTCAAATCTTGTTAATTCTATTCTGTTTACATCAAGAAATAAACCACCGTTAAAATAATCTACCCCTTTATACATTCCACCTTCCGCTATTCCTTGTGTATTCATTTCTTTGAAAAGATTACCAATCAAATCATAAGAAATTGGAACAATTCCAGGCTCATTTCCTGCTTTTGATAGACATTCTCGGACTACATTTGTGAAAATATTATTTGGTAATAGTCCAATATCTTCCGCAAACATCGAAATCACACATTGCATACAATACAAAAGTGCTTTTTTTCTTTCTATTCCTCTTTTAATCATTGCTTTGAAAGCATAACCAACTTCTTTTACTGCTTTTGATGTAATATCTTCTTTGTTTGCACCCCAAATTGGTTTTTGAGGTTTTGGAAACATAAAACTTAAACTTTGCCGTCTATCTACAAGATTATCAATTAATATTATATCAACAGGGTCGTCAATATCTACATCAAAATCGTATATCCAAAACTCATCAAAATTACAAAGAATTACATATTGCGGTCGGTTTGGAACAAGCTTTTGCCAATATGTAAATGCTTGTTGATAATGTTTTTGTAAGGTTTCTCCTCGTTTTTTCATTTCAATTAAAACCCGAGGTTTCCATACTAAGTCAGCAAAACTTGTACTTCGTTTTTCTTTGTTTTTTATACGAAATTCACATTCTGCACCGGCTCCTTTTAAGCCTTCATCAAAGCCCAAAGCAATAAAAAAGTGGTCAAGAAAAATTTGTGCTTCTCCTTTTTCGTCTCCTCTAATATGCTTTTTTGTATAATCTGCAAATTTTTGTATTGATTGTTCTATCATTTCGTATTTATTATATCAATATGTATGACATTTCTGGTTTAAATCTTTGAAAATCAGGCAATAATGCTTATTTTTAGTTTTCAACGACTTAAAACAATTACATTATGTGCCTGATTAAAAGTATATTATCTAATATAGCCAGTGAAATTCCCGCTACAAAATTAGACGTTCTTTCTCAAATAAGTAAGAGTATCCTGAGCAGTTCTAATAAAATAACGATGTTAGAAATTTCTCGATACACAAAAGTTGTTTATCGGACAGTTCAGCGTTTTTTCGAAACCGAAAATATCCCATAGGCGAAATTAAATTTTTCCTTATTTCACCAATTTGTGCCACGTAAAGATAGCGTTTTTCTTCTTGCAGGCGATGAAGTTATCGAAAAAAAAGCTGGAAAAACACACTTTCGGCGTGGCTCATTTTTTAGCAATTTGCATAAAAAAGTCGTTGCTTCTGTTGCATTTATGACTCTGAGCATTGTAGATGTGGAAAAACGAAAAAGTTATCCCATAGCTACAAAACAAGTGATTAAGCAAGCTAAAGAAACGGAAAAAGAAACGAAATCGAAAAGAGAAAAAACGACCAAAAGGAAGTAAAAATAAAGCAAAAAGAATTCTCAAGACGTTCAGTATATTGTTTTGGATACCCTATTGAAGTCTGTTATTACGCTGTTTGAGACATATAAAAATAGAAAAGTGTAAAGTTTATTTTTGTTATATGAAAGATGCCCGGACTTTTGTATTTATTTTTCATTGTGTATATTTGTAGTTTCAAATTTAAAATGCAAATATATAACTTATTTGTCTTAAAACATGTAGGATACAAAATAATCAATTATTAACACCCACAGTCTAAGACCTTATTCCGAACATTTGCAGAAAAGAAGGACACATTAAACTTTTATAAATGGAACTTATAGACAAAATAGTAAGCTATTCCAATCTTCATGATGCTTATAAACAGGTAGTTTCCAACAAAGGAGCTGCCGGTGTAGATGGCATGAAGATGGAAGAATTGTGGGATTTTCTGAAAGAAAACAGAGAATTAATACGTACAGCTATTTTGTCTGGTGATTATCGCCCAAATGCGGTGAGAGGTATTTTTATACCCAAACCAAACAGCGAAGAAAAGCGTCTGTTGGGCATTCCAACAGTCATCGACCGCTTTATTCAGCAAGCTATTCAACAGGTTCTGTAAGGTCTAAGACCTATTTTTTATGAAACGTTTAAGCTGTGAATTAACAACTTAGGTTAATAAAAAGCGTAAGAACTTTTGTAAGAGTACTTATAAGGTTTTTAATCCAAGATTTTCGCAATATAGTTACGGATTTCGTAAGAACACAAGCTGTTAAACAAGCTCTAAGTTATGCCAACTCAGGACACCATTACGTAGTTGATATTGATTTGTCGAAGTTTTTCGACCGTGTCAATCACGATTTACTGATGAGCCTGATAGCTAAACAAGTAAGCGATAAACCACTATTACGGTTAATACGCAGGTATTTACAAGCAGGCATTATGCTAATGGCGGGTGGTGTGAGAGCGCTGAGATACGAAATATTTTTCGTATCTTTCGCTACTTGATTATAAACAAGAATTGAAAATAAATTAAACTAATTATAAATCAAGATATTATGCGGAAATTTAATACATCTGGTCCAAATATTCTAAAAGAGCATTATACTATAATGCGTCAAAATATTATTAATAAAGGTTTAAATCTTGTAAAAGAGAAACGATATTTTACAATTTGGGCACCACGTCAAACAGGGAAAAGCACTTATTTTAGGTTGCTTGCAAAGGAATTAGAAAAAGACGGTTATAAAGTGGCGCACATAAATTTTGAAAATTATAAAAACGCTTCACTAAGCAGCTTTATTTATGATTTAACAAAATATATTAAACAGTTTTGGAGTTTGGATTTAACAAAAGAAACAGAAATCTCAAAAATATTCAGTTTAATATCTGAAATAAATGATAAAAAATTTATTCTAATAATTGATGAAGTAGAAGGTATCAATCAAAAATATTTTGGCGAATTT
>JAOZMU010000403.1 GCA_029934165.1 Bacteroidales bacterium | reverse complement strand
GTGTTTTGTTTTTATGAAAAAGACCATTATTTTTAGTTTTTCAAAATGCACTTTCCTAACGATTGAATATCTGACTGTTATCTTGTTTGCGAAACCAAAAATTGACCTTTAGGTCGATATTTTATTAACTTCCTACGAATACGCCACGGGTTAGACGCTCCTTGATGACAGTAGAAAGTACACTAATTGCTACCGTGTTTTCACCACCTTGAGGCACAATTAGGTCTGCGTATTTTTGTGTCGGCTCGATAAATTGTTGGTGCATTGGCTTTACCGAATTGTGGTATCTATCCAAAACTGTTGCCACATCGCGTCCGCGTTCTTCAATGTCCCGACGAATAACTCGGATAATCCTATCATCAGCATCAGCAAATACAAACACCTTAATATCAAACATATCGCGCAATTTCTGATTGGATAAAACAAGAATCCCCTCTACAATGACAACTTCTTTTGGGTATATTGTAACAGTCTCTTCGGAACGTGCGCAGGTCAAATACGAATAAATTGGTTGACCAATTGGCTTTCCGGCTCGAAGTTGTTTCAGATGCTCAATAAGCAGCTCAAATTCAATAGCCATTGGGTGGTCGAAGTTGATTTGCTGTCGTTCTTCGAGAGGAAGATGGCTGTTATCCCTGTAATACGAATCTTGGGAAAGTACGGCAACTTCATCTTTAGGTAGTTTAGAAACTATTTCTCGTACAACAGTTGTTTTTCCGGAGCCAGTGCCACCAGCGATTCCTACAATTAACATATTTTTTAGATTTACAGTAAGTTAGGTGGTTTCACGCAAGTAACAATTTTTTTATAGTCGAATAATTGTGTACAACCTGAAACATATTTCAATATCTTGTAACTCAATAAATTAAACACATAGTGCTATTTATAAATAACTAACAATTAACAACTGATAAAATCATTCCCATATTTGTCCAATCAATCCAATCGGCTTCAAGTAGTTCTGCCACTGTAAAAACCTCTACGTGAGTTAGTTCTGTTTCGTGCAGATTACCAAACGCATCGCTAGTTTTATCCGCAAAATCAATTTCTTCATCTGTTAGCTCAACAGAAAAAATATGTGCTTTATGTGCAACAACAGATGCAGCTATCTGCCTGCTACCGACATACTTAACACGCACATCAGACACTTTTATTCCTGTCTCTTCAAAGAGTTCATCACCAGCAGTTTCTTCGATTTTGGCTGTTGGCTTGAAAGAAGAGCCACCAGGAATCTCCCACACAAAACCACTGCGACAAGGCGACCGAAACTCTCGGATTAGCACAACTTTAGATTTTCTATAATCCTCACCGTCAGGTTTATAAGCGACAATACAACTAATATCTGGTCTTGAGATAACAACCTCGTTTGTCTTGTGTCGGTTTTCTTTTGTTATGTAAATATCTGCATGTATTGCCCAGAAAAGGACAAATTTACGCTCATTGCCAACACGAAACGACCACTCAATACTTGCAGACTCTAATTCATTTCCAGCCTTTTGCAAATCGGCATACCAATCTTGATAATGCTTTGTGTTCCAGATTATTAATGGAATATTTCGCTCGCCTTTTTTGCGCAATTTACCAGTCCCGACAGCTTCCATTGCGACACGAATTGTTTTCTCTAATGTATCATGCACCGGAACGGCTAACTTTTGAGCATAATATTTTTGGTACTTCGTTTTCTGGGCTGCGTTTGGAACGCCAAGGACGGCTTTTCCAGAATTCTTCCAGACACCCCATTCATCATTTGTTGTCAACCCAGGCAGTGTTGACATATTGCGCGGAATCCAGAAAAGGATACAATCCGACATTTTCAATGCTTGCTCTTCCCATTCAACTTGGTCAATATAATCGAATTTTACTTCGACATCATCGTTTTCGGGGACAAATACAACGCCATCGTAACCAAACTCAGTGAGTAATTTAAGTGCTAAAGGTCTCCACGATTTTACATTTGCATGCCTTGGCGAAGGTCCCGCCAAAAAAATTGATTTCTTGAACGAAACAGGCATTTTTTGCCGTGCATATACAATCTCAATTTTACTCATATTAATTTATTTTTACCAAATCGGTTTCAATGCAATAATTAAGTACTCTTACAAAAGTTATTAATTCACAGCTTAAACGTTTCATAAAAAATAGGCCTTAGTAAAATGAATTTAATAAAGTAAGCCATTAAAATTCCTAACTAAAACGAAATCAGGCGTAAGCAAAATTATTAATTATTAATTATTAATTTTCCATTACTTATTAATTATTAATTTTCCATTACTTAGACCTTAAACTAATGGTTAATTTGGATAAAAATTTCTTGTGCTAACATGGCTTTATACAAAAAAAGCGACACTAAAAAATATAATGTCGCTCAACCATAATAATTATCTTTTTGCAAAGTATTATTACTTCAAAATAGATTTTCGGATTTCTTTTATGATACGAGTAATATCTGCAATATGCTTTTTATCAACATATAAAGGTTCATCACTCCGAACAATCATCACTTTATTTATCGTATCTTTTTTGACTTTATCCTTATCATATTTTATTTCAATTTTATCATAAGTTCGCTTCAGTTTTAGCAGCCCAACCAAAAATTCGGAAATTATTTCATCGTCTTGATTTTTACTTACTTCTTGAATTAAGTAATTTAACGATAGTTTTTGAACTGCAATACGGTGAAGAATGTCTTCGCTGTCGGCTTCTCTCGAATAAATATTGGTGGCAATGTATAAAGCCTCAATCCAACCTCCTAAAACTATGAGTGTTGCAATGTTTTCGCGATTGTTTTCTCGGAGATAAGCATTGGTGGTAATATACGTATCATTGATTATTTTCAACAATGTATCACTATTCTCAATGTGGTCTTCGATGCTTCCGTAGATGCTAGCAGTTTGGTTTTGAGGTATCCCAAGCTTTTCGGACATTCTTTTAAGCGAGCCTAAGTAGTTTTGCCATATCTGCTCTTGGTTAAAAATTTTGGCATAACTCAAATCAACTCCATAAACGCCAATATTGAGTGCAAGACTAGCGTTAGTGGTATGTTTTTCAATGCTTTCAACGGGACTCAACAAATCGCTATAAAACGAGGAGTTTGTTCTGCTCATTAGTGTAGCCATCTCTAGTGGAGATGGTACGCTGTAATAAATCATTATCTGCTTGTCTTCGTTGTCCGTCGGGACATCTTCGTTTTCCGTCAATGTATCAATAGGCTCATCACTATTGTTGTCGCCAGCTTGTTGGCATGACAAAAAAATCAGGAAAAAACCAGTTATCAAAGTAACAAAAAGGTACAACTCTTTTCTCATGCGATATTCTATTTTTACAAGTTTAGCACATCAATTTGTGCATTTAATTTAAAGTAAAATTAATAAATTTATTCTGACTTAGGTAACAACTTTCAAAAAATTATTTGAAATTTATTGCCGAAAAATTTTATCGTATCAATTAAATTGAAGACGAAAAATTTTAACCGCATAATTACTTATAATTATGTGTAAATTGATAGACAATTTTATTTGTCGATATTTATATTCATCTAACATTAAAGCAAATCATTGAATCTTTTTGATAATCAATCAATTACAAAGGTTGCTAAAAAGCAAAAAAAATATCCGAAAATTGATTAACAATAATACGCATGATGCTATAAAATATTGTATTCAGTATCAAAAAGATTGAACAAAATATTTTGGCACATTTGTTTTTGCAATAATCACAAAAGCATATCACCTTTGAACAAAAACCAAATTAACCTATACAATTATTTGTTATTTGTGCCTGTTTTTCAGTCGAATAGCAAATACTTATCTCAATATTAAAAATACAGGTACCTTAATTTTTATCAACAGGATTTGGGATAAAAAATCAATTCACATTGAAAAGAAATATTCTTATAATTTTTTGGGCGGCTCTATGGCTTTCCGCTTGTAGTTGGTGCGCTGCCTTATGTTTTTGGCAAAAACGTTTTGGCGTGGGCTTCTTTCAGTCGCCTCACCAAAACGTGCCAAAATCATAAGGCAGCACACCAAGCTACCGCTACAATCCATGCCGCAAAACACCTTCGTAGCAAGCGTTTTAAGGTCTAAGACCTATTTTTTATGAAACGTTTAAGCTGTGAATTAACAACTTA
>JAOZMU010000402.1 GCA_029934165.1 Bacteroidales bacterium | reverse complement strand
GTTCTTTGCAATGTGTTAAATATCAAGTTGTAAGGACGAAGTCAGAAACTTGAGTACTTAATTAGCGACTGTAAGATAAACTCTTCCGACTTTTTCAGTAAAAAAGGATTATGATTTGAGATTTAGCTGAGAACTATTATTTTTGCATGGTTTGTTCATAAAAATTTTTATAATTGAAATTCGCCATACCGAGACAGTTTTAATGTTGCTTACGCAAGATGTATAACAAATTGTGTCTCCATTGTCGGTGTTTGTTTTCAAGCCACATTTATAGTAAAATAAATTTTGTCCAAAGTCTAATATGGAAGAATATTGTTGGTATTGAATTTCAATTTTGGCATAGGACTTTAGATTATTGCGTAAGTACTGATAATGTACATCTTAACAATTTTGAAATGATTTGCAATATATAGAAATTCTGTAATAAAAATTATTCCT
Organism: Bacteroidales bacterium; assembly: GCA_029934165.1. GTDB lineage: Bacteria > Bacteroidota > Bacteroidia > Bacteroidales > JAOZMU01 > JAOZMU01. The sequence goes on along the minus strand of JAOZMU010000402.1, from coordinate 3,699 downwards.
CAGAAATTTACATAAAAAATATTTATGTAATCGCCTTGTTATAAGAAATATAGCAGCATAACAAATATTGAACCAAACAGAAAATTTATTAACCAACAACGTTCTACCATAGAACCAATAAAGTAAGCCATTAAATTCATTTTACTAAGAGTACTTAATTTACTAATTCACTAAAATATAACTTTACTATGTCAGACGATAAAAAAATAATTTTTTCGATGGTTGGTGTCAGCCGGACTTTTCCGCCACACAAAAAAGTGCTAAATAATATATATTTGTCATTTTTTTATGGTGCAAAAATTGGAATCATTGGGCTTAATGGCTCGGGAAAATCTACGTTATTGAAAATAATTGCTGGAGTCGAAAAAACTTTTGATGGCGAGGTAGTTTTTGCCGATGGATATTCCGTAGGATATTTGGAGCAAGAGCCAAAACTTGACGAAACGAAAACCGTTCGCCAAATTGTCGAAGAGGGTACGCATGAGGTAGTTGCAGCTCTGAAAGAATATGAGGATATAAACTTAAAATTCACCGAGCCAATGGACGATGACGAAATGACAAAACTCATCGAAAAACAAGGCGAGCTAACCGAAGTCATTGAGCGATTAGGCGGTTGGGAGTTAGATAATAAGCTCGAGCGCGCTATGGATGCATTGCGATGCCCCGAAAGCGATAGAATAATTGGCACACTTTCGGGTGGCGAGCTGCGGCGAGTTGCGCTATGCCGTCTTCTGCTCAAAGAGCCTGATATTCTGTTACTTGACGAACCTACCAACCACCTTGATGCCGAATCGGTACAATGGCTTGAGCAACATTTGCAGCAATACAAAGGAACAGTTATTGCAATTACCCACGACCGTTATTTCCTTGATAATGTGGCTGGTTGGATTCTCGAACTCGACCGTGGCGAAGGTATTCCGTGGAAAGGAAATTATAGTTCGTGGCTTGAGCAAAAATCGAAGCGTTTGGAGATGGAAGAAAAATCTGAAAGCAAAAGACGCAAAACCCTTGAGCGAGAGTTAGAATGGGTGCGTATGTCGCCAAAAGCACGCCAAGTAAAATCGAAGGCGCGTTTGTCTGCCTACGATAAACTTTTGAATCAAGATGCCAAGCAAAAAGAAAAGCGTTTGGAAATTTTTGTGCCAAACGGACCACGGCTAGGCGATAAAGTTATAGAAGCTCACGGAGTTACAAAAGCTTTTGATGAAAAAGTCCTTTACGAAAATCTCGATTTTATTCTCCCGCCAGCCGGAATTGTTGGAATTGTCGGACCAAACGGTGCCGGAAAAACAACATTGTTTCGGTTGATTATGGATTTAGAAAAACCCGATTCTGGAACTTTTGCTGTTGGCGACACCGTAAAAGTTGGTTATGTTGACCAATCGCATACGGATATTGACCCTCAAAAGACTGTGTATGAGGTTATTTCTGGCGGTGGCGAAGAAATAAAAATCGGCAGCCTTTTCATAAACGCAAGAGCTTATGTTGCGCGGTTCAACTTTACTGGAGCCGACCAAGAGAAAACTTGTGGTGTTTTGTCGGGAGGCGAAAAAAACAGGCTACATTTAGCCCTAACGCTTAAAGAACAAGCCAATGTTTTACTACTTGATGAACCCACGAATGATATAGATGTCAATACGTTACGTGCCTTAGAAGAAGGTCTTGAAAGTTTTGCTGGTTGCGCAGTAGTCATTTCTCACGATAGATGGTTTCTGGACAGAATTGCAACGCATATTTTGGCTTTTGAGGGAAATTCGCAAGTGGTTTTCTTCGAGGGTAGCTACTCAGAATACGAGAAAAACAAGCGCAAACGCCTCGGCGATGCAGCTCCAAAACGAATCAGATATAAAAAACTAACAAAATAACCGGCACACAATTTTCAAGTCGACCAAATGCAGACAGATAATAGATATTTTATAGCCGTTATTAATTTGAATATCAACATAATAGTTTTAAACAAATAGCAATATATGCTTATCAAACACATGAAAATACTACTTTCACATCAAATCCGCGAAGCAGACGCTTATACTATTGCGAATGAACCCATCTTGGATATTAACCTCATGGAACGTGCATCGCGAGCGATAACCGATTGTATATTACGTAAATACCAAAATACAAACTCGAATTTTGTTGTGATTATCGGGCAGGGAAACAACGGTGGCGATGGCTTGGCTGTGGCGCGAATGTTGGCAGATGCCGGATTCCATATTGATGTTTATTTGGCTGCTAAACATTTATCTGTCAGTGCAAAAACAAATCTTAATCGTTTGGATAATTGCGACACCGTTACTATTAAAACTATTTGTGATAAGATTTCTTTTCCTGAATTGAAAAGTTCTGATATTGTGATTGATGCGCTGTTTGGTTCTGGAATTAATGGCGAAGTTAGTGGGTTGTATCTTGATTTGATTCAGTACATTAACGTTTATTCGCATACAACAATTGCTATCGACATTCCATCGGGATTGTTTCCCGAAAATAACTCGACTTTATATTCTTCTTTAGAAACTGATTTTCAGACTGGAACAAAATATTTTCGTAATGCTATCCGCGCAGATTTTACCATAACATTAGAAATGCCATTTTTATCTTTCCTTTTTCCTGAAACAGAAGCTAATGTTGGGCATTTTGAGGTTGTGCAGATTGGGCTTCATAGTACCTTCATCGAAAATGCAAATAGCGAACTGTATCTTATTAATAAAGAAGACGTTATGCAGAACATCGCAAAACGAAACAAATTTTCGCACAAGGGTACATTTGGACACGGATTGTTGATAGCTGGTAGTTACGGAAAAATGGGTGCCGCCGTACTTGCATCGAAGGCTTGTTTGCGCACAGGCATAGGTTTGCTGACGACACATATCCCAAAAGCTGGTTACGAAATTATCCAATCGACAGTAATTGAGGCAATGGCAAGCGTTGATGGAAATGACAAAATAATCTCGGAAATACCAAACCTCACTACATTTGATGCCGTTGGTATCGGGTCTGGTATTGGAAAAAGCGATGTAACAAAAAAAGCCCTTATCGAATTGCTTGAAAAAACCGTGCAACCTATTGTTTTTGATGCAGATGCACTCAATCTTTTATCTGAAATGCCCGAGAAATACGATAAATTACCCGACAAAAGTATTCTCACACCGCATCCGAAAGAATTTGAACGACTAAATGGCTCTACTTCAAATCATTACGAGCGTTTTTTGGCACAAAAAGAGTTTGCACGAAAATATAATTCTATCGTAATAATAAAAGGCGCGCACACAGCAGTTGCACTACCAAATGGCTATGTTTTTTTCAATACTACCGGAAATCCGGGTATTGCAACGGCAGGGAGTGGAGATGTCCTAACTGGAATAATTTTGAGCTTTTTGGCACAAGGATATTCTTCTGAAATGGCAGCAATTATTGGGGTTTATGTCCATGGATTGGCGGCAGATATTGCACTTGAAAAATCAAGTGTAGAGGCACTCATAGCCAGCGATGTTATTGACAATTTAGGAGTTGCATTTCGCACGCTTAAAACGCATGAACGGTAGTCATAGTGTAATTGAAACCACTGTCGGTATGACTTCAAACCACACCGACAATGGTAAAATTAAGGTCTAAGACCTATTTTTTATGAAACGTTTAAGCTGTGAATTAACAACTTAGGTTAATAAAAAGCGTAAGAACTTTTGTAAGAGTACTTATACT
>JAOZMU010000401.1 GCA_029934165.1 Bacteroidales bacterium | reverse complement strand
TTTACATCTGCAATAACTTGATACTCAAGGTGTTATTGAAGTCAGAAACTTGAGTAAACTACTTATGAAACATGCCAAAATAAAACTGAAAAACAATTTAATAAGACATGGATTATAAGTTTATAGCAATTGAGGGCAATATTGGAGCTGGAAAAACATCGTTGTCGAAAAAAATCGCCGAACAGTTTAACGCAAAGCTTGTTATGGAACAGTTTTCGGATAATTCTTTTCTGCCAAAGTTTTATAAAGACCCAAACCGATACTCTTTTCCTCTGGAGCTTTCGTTTCTTGCCGAGCGATTTCATCAGTTGAAAAATGAAATAAGTCATGAGCTTTTTAGTACTTTTATTGTTTCGGATTATTATTTTACGAAATCGCTAATTTTTGCAAAATGCACTTTAGCCATCGATGAATATAATTTATATAGACGACTTTTTAACATTATTTATCAATCGTTGCCTAAGCCAGATTTGTATGTTTATCTTTATCTTAAACCAGAAAATTCGTTGGCAAATATCAAAAAGCGAGGACGAAATTATGAGCGAAACATTGAGGCAAGTTACTTAGAGACAATCCAGAATGGATATTTTAGGTTTTTCAAGGAAAATAAAAATGATTATCGCTTTCTGATAATCGACACGAATGATATTGATTTTGTAAATTATAGTGGTGATTATGAGAAAATTGCAGATGTAATTTTTAAGAATAATTATGAATTTGGAATTAATAGAATAAAATTATAAGCAAGGTTTGTAAGTACTCTTACAAAAAAAGCCACTCTAATTTTGAGTGGCTTTTCTTTTGGTTATACTAAAACATATCTTTCATTTTTTGGAAAAATGTTTTTTCATCGCTGTCTGGGTCTGGCGAAAATGTTGGCGAAATTTTCATTTTTTCGAGAGTTCTTTTTTCTTCTTTCGAAACTGTTTTTGGTATCCAAACATTGACACGTACTAACAAATCGCCTTTTCCGTAGCCTTGAACATCTGGCAATCCTTTTCCGCGTAATCGGAGAATTTTGCCGGGCTGCGTGCCGTTTTCGACGCGTACTTTCACGCGGCTATCAATGGTTGGTATCTCTGTTGTTGTGCCAAGAATTGCGTCTGGAATACTTAGAAACAGGTTGTACATCAAGTCGTTACCATCGCGAACAAGTTCTGGGTGTTCTTCTTCCTCAATCAGGACATGCAAATCGCCGTTTACACCTCCACGTCGCGGAGCATTTCCTTTGCCTTCGACGGCAAACTGCATTCCTTCTGCAACGCCGGGCGGAATGTTAAATGTTACAACTTCGTTGCCTTTCACAATGCCATCTCCGTTGCAGGAAGTACATTTGCTCTTCACAATTTTTCCATCGCCACCACAATTCGGACACGTTGCTTGTGTTTGCATTTGTCCCAGCATTGTATTGGAAATCCGAATAACTTGCCCTTGTCCGTTACATGTTGTGCATGTTTCTGGCTTAGAGCCTGGTTTTCCGCCACTTCCGTTGCATAGCTTGCAAGGAATATATTTTTTTAGTTTTATCTTTTTCTCTACTCCGCTTGCAACTTCGTCCAAAGAAAGTTTCACCTTGACACGAAGGTTAGAGCCTTTGTTGACGCGCTGTCGCTGCCTTCCGCCGCCACCGAAACCGCCACCGCCACCAAAGCCAAAACCATCGAAAAGGTCGCCAAAGTGAGAGAAAATGTCGTCCATATTCATTTTGGAACCGCCACCAGCTGCTCCTCCAAGTCCAGCATGTCCGTACTGGTCATATCGTTGGCGTTTTTCGTTGTTGCTCAAAACCTCGTAGGCTTCGGCTGCTTCCTTAAATTTTTCTTCCGCTTCTTTATTGTCTGGATTACGGTCTGGGTGATATTTCAAAGCCAGTTTACGGTATGCCTTTTTCAGGTCGTCTTTTGAAGCGTTTTTTTCAACGCCCAAAATTTCGTAATAATCTCTTTTTTCCATGAGTTACTTCTCTTTTTTTAGGCTATTCGCCAATGACGACTTTCGAGAAACGAATTACCTTTTCTTTCAAGTAATATCCCTTCTCGATAACATCTACAACTTTTCCTTTGAGCTTTTTGTTTGGTGCCGGAATTTTTGTTATAGCCTCGTGCAAATCCGTATCAAAATCTTTGTTTACAGCATCTATTTCTTTCACGCCACGTTGCGACAAAAAGTCAAGGAAGTTGTTGTATATCAATGCGATACCATCTTTCAGAGCCTCAATGTCTTTTGCATCGTCCATAGATTTTTTGGCACGCTCGAAATTGTCGATTACCGGAAGGATATTAATAAAAATGTCTTCGCCGGCAGTTTTCATCAATTCCATTTTCTCTTTCAAAGTACGTTTTCGATAGTTGTCAAATTCTGCCGAAAGACGTAAGTATTTATCGTTGGCAACAGACAATTTAGTCGTAAGCTCTTCGATAATATCTTGCTCTGTTTTTTCGGACTCGACTTTGGCTTCTGCCGTTTTGTCATTCTCAACGGTCGCGTCTTCTACTTTATCAGTATTTTCGACTGCTTTTTTGTCATCTGTTTTTACTTCATTCACTTCCGGAGATTCCTTTTTTCCCTTTTTCTCCTGAATATCTTTCTTCTTCATCTGTAAAACTATTTTTCTAATGATAACTATATCTAAAAATATTCATACAAAAGTTCTTTCGCGGGTTGTTTACCTAAGTTGCTAATAACCAGATTAAACCTTTCATAATAAATAGGTCTTCGACCTTATCAGATATTTTATGTTTATTTTAGTGCTAATTATTCCTAAACTCGTCGGAGTTCTATCGCCAAGAATTTCAACAACTTACTTTATCTTTCACTCTCAAAAAGTACTTTAGTAATGGAAAATTAATAATTAATAATTAATAATTTTGCTTACGCCTGATTTAGTTTTAGTTAGGAATTTTAATGGCTTACTTTATTAAATTCATTTTACTTAAAACCACTTTCTAAGAAGTAATTTGATTTTGACATTGCAAATTTTTTGCCACGCCGCAAAATACGACATTTTGGCAATTTGTGTACAAGAAAATTGGGCTGCAAAAGTACGAAACGAACGGACAAAAAAAAACTTTGCAATCAATGATAACTGCAAAGTTTTTAATTTATGTTTTTCTAAATTTTAAAACAAGCCCAAACGAACGCCTGCCGAAACAGTAATAACGGAGTTTGTGTTTTTAACATCGTCAGAGTCAATAGTATTTGCAAGTCCTAATCCATAACGTGCATCAATAAAAACATTGATAGGACCAAAACTTCAAAAGTTGTTGTTTCTTTTATATGCACTAAAGTGCATCAATAAAAACATTGATAGGACCAAAACCTTTTTCGTATCCAAGACCAAAATTCAACCCGTAATCAAAACGTTTTGTGCCACCGTCTTCCAACTCACTACCGCTGACAGACGTTGAAGTTCCATCAATATCCACTTTCCCGTTTAACGCATATCCAATATAAGGTCCGACCATAGCATAAATCGGCACAACAGGAATTGTTACTTTTGCCATAATTGGGATTTCAATATAGTTTGTCCAAATTTTCGTGGTTACAGTTCCTAAATAAGGAATTTCTGCGTCAATCTTTGCTCCTTTTTGGCTGTACAAAATTTCAGGTTGCAGAGAAACCAAGCTTGGCACAATCGGTATATTGATAAAAACCCCCGCTGCAAACCCCATATTCATTTCGTTGTTGTCAGTGTTGTCGCCAGAAATGTTGGCAAAGTTAAGACCAAGTTTACCGCCAATGCTTTGTGCAAAGCTCTGCCCTGTAAAACCAATCATAGCAATAGCTATAATTATAAATGCTAATTTTTTCATCTTGCTTTTTAATTTAATAATAGTTAAACCAGAAAAATTTCAGAATAAAATAATTGAAGTTAATCTTCAAAATTAATGCCAATAATTTGGCATTTTTTATATAACAAAAATAAACGTTACACTTTTTACCGATTTTGGAAACCCTATTTTTTGTTCAACCTCGTATGTTTGCAAAAGTAAAAATAATGATATATTGTACTAAGAAATAAGAACAGAATCAGGAGCAAGCACTCAACCTAGACAACATTTTTTTGTATGTCCTTATTAAGATTATCGGCTACCCGTCTAAAGTTGGACAAATTTTGTATATTTGAGTAAACCAAATA
>JAOZMU010000029.1:1547-14704 GCA_029934165.1 Bacteroidales bacterium | reverse complement strand
AATACAAATCAATCGGAACTTTCATTTTTATCGGCATGTTTCATATAACAAAAATTAACATTACACTTTTCTATTTTTAAAAGTGTAAACAAAATATGAAATATGCCGACTATTGGGTTATAAATTTTAACTTTACGTCCAAAATTAATTTTCTAAAAGCGTGGAAGAGATTAAAATAACACATATCGAAGAGATTGAAATTGAAAACCTTTGGGGCTTGTATGACATTAAGTGGCAATTAGACCCAAAGGTAAATATTCTTATTGGTATTAATGGCAGTGGGAAAAGTACGGTATTGAATGTTATCGAGACGTTGCTCGTTGAAGATGTGCCACTTGAGGGTTTTGAGAAGAATGTTTTGTCGTTGGTCAAAATAGGATTTAACGATGGGAAGTTTTTGCTGCAAGATGGGCATTTGTACGATAAAAATTACAATATTTTTCGGTATGAGGATTTGATAAATTTGTCGAAAGTTAGCACTTTTGATAATCCGAGCGATGATGATGGAGAGCGGGAAAGTGTTGCAAAGAGTAATGTTCGGACAGCATTGGATTTTGAATTGTATAATGCAATCAACGATTTTAAGAGTTATCAGCTGACGTTGAGTAAGCAGGAAAAACGAGAGACGGCTAAGTTGGAAGATAAAATAAAGCGGTTAATTCAGAATAAAAGTTCGCACAAGGAAGATTTGCAGCAAATTGGTATTTTATACAAACAAATTGAGGATTTACGTGCAAATATTTATGCGCGGCGCGATTTATTGATAAGTTTTATTAGTGTTTTATTTTCGGAGACGAACAAAATTGTTGATTTTGACGAACATAATTCGTTTGTTTTTCATATAGGTAAAAACACCATTAAACCGCATCAGTTATCTACAGGAGAGAAGCAGATTCTTTTGATTTTGTTATGTGTTGTGGTTCAGAATGGTGAGCCTTATATTTTGGTGATGGATGAGCCTGAAATTTCGTTACATTTTTCGTGGCAAATTAAACTCATTGATATGATTTGTGGTTTGAATAAAAATTGCCAAGTCATTATTGCGACACACGCACCTGAAATATTCAGTAAAGGTTGGAAAAACAAGGTTGTAAAAATGGAAAATATTACCTTCAAGAGTAAAAATAGATAGGAAAATGGATTAAAAAAGTCTGAGTAATGGAAAATTAATAATTTTGCTTACGCCTGATTTAGTTTTAGTTAGGAATTTTAATGGCTTACTTTATTAAATTCATTTTACTAAGAGTACTTATAAGCACTCATACAAAAGTTTTTACTTGTTTGCATGTCTGTAATTTGCTGATAGTTCGAGTTTTATAGAATTGCGTAAGCAACACTAATTAGGTCTTAGACCTTAACTTGCAAATATGAAATTGTATTTTTAAGATAAGTAGTCGCATAAAAACAAACGACACTTTTTGAGTCGTTATTTGCTTGAAATTTAATTACATACAACTTAATAAATAGCACTATGTGTTTATCTAACATAAGCCATTTTTTATTTTAATTAACAAAATTTTGTAATCATTTAAACTTTATTTGTATGCGAAGAATAGTAAATTTAACAATTATTGCGTTTTTTGCAACTGCCATATTTTTTGCCGGTTGCTCAAAAGATTCTGATGATGATAGTGATAATCCAGGAATAGCAACAGCTACAACCTTGTCGCCTAATTTTGTAGGCGAGACAACGGCAACAATAAAAGGTGAGGTAAATGCCGGTAATTTAGAAACAACTGTTACTTTTGAATACGGCGAAACCACCGACTATGGAACAACGGTTGATGCAGACCCGAACACGGTTTCAGGTAGTTCGGCGACAAGTGTTACCGCGAATTTAACCGGCCTTACGGTTGGTACAACCTATCATTACAGAGTTGTGGTAAATAGTGTCGAAGTGGTCTATGGGGCTGATATTAGCTTTGTTACCGACGAAGAAGGAGTTGTAAATCTGCAAGACAAACAAGATATTATCGACCTTTATAATGACGAATATATGGCTTCGTATTTTGGTAGTGTCGAATGGACGGGAAATACGGCAAACTGCGTACCCGGAACAATATCCGATGAAGCACAACAAAAAACCTTGCAACGCATTAATTATTACAGAACTATGGTTGGGCTTCCTGATGTTACACATTTCGATGATGCATTAAATGCAAAATGCCAACAAGGTGCATTGATGATGTATGCAAACGGAGCGTTAAGTCATGAGCCACCAACTACTTGGAGTTGTTATACCGCGGGTGGTGCAGATGCGGCTGGGCATTCAAACATAGCAACAAATACTGGTTCGGCAGCAATTGATCTCTATGTTGGCGATAATGGTGTAAGCTCTGGCGGGCATCGCCGATGGATTTTATATCCGCCAACAAAATCAATGGGGCATGGTGCTGCATCGTCGTACAGTATGCTTTGGACTTTTGGTGGCGTTCAATTAGAACCTCCAGTAAATCCGCCTGAGTTTGTTGCTTGGCCTACAAATGGTTATGTGCCGAGCAATCTTATTCCAGCCTATTGGAGTTTTTCTGTTGGTGCTGCCGATTTTTCTAATACAAGCGTTACAATGACAGACAATTCTGGTGGTAACATTTCTGTTTCTCTTCAAACAATAGTAAATGGCTACGGAGATAACACAATTGTATGGATACCAGATTTGTCGTACAGCTATTGGAATACAGACGAAACGACTGTTGATGTTAAAGTGGAAAATGTATCACTCAACGGTGAAACAAAAAATTATGAATATTCGGTAATTTCTGTAGTTATTCCGTAAAAAGCATTTGTTTTTTCATTGATAATAACGGATTTTGTTGAAAAATGTAAATCCACGAAACTGTCTAATCCGTGTTATCGGTGTTCCAATTTTTACGAAGATGGGAATACTGATAACATTGATTTACAGATTAATACCAATTTATTTAAAATTTTATATCAGAAAAAAAGCATGAAAAGTGTGATTGCAGTTATTATTTTTATGGTACTTTGTGGCTATTTTGCGTTATTTAAAATCTCTTTCAATTCTACAAGGCGTTTGAATCATTTCGTAAGCGGTATAAAATCGGTCGATAGATTTGTTTTTGTTGTATTTTACATCGTTAAAAAATGTTTTTCGTTCGTAGCACACAAAGCCTTGATTTATAGACAATAACTTCAATAATTTTTTAATCCTTTCAACTTCAGCTTTGTCTTCGATGTCTGAGTTTGGTCTGAATCTATTTGTTTCGGAATCGTAATCGAAAATTTCATGCGGATTATATCCCTCAGAATCTGGTTTATAAGGCTTTATAAATTCAATATTTGAATCATTTTTCAGGATATTTACTTTGTGATGTATCATAAATAAATTATCCCATTCGCAATGAAACTCTTTTTTTATTGTAGGGTCAAAATGTTCTAAATCGCCTGTTATGTCTCGGTTTGCAGCTCTTTTGATATATTCTGTTTCGTTCCATTTATCCTCGGTTATTAAGTCGGGAGCGCACAATCGCATTTCTGTGTAGGCACAAACTCCACGCTGACAATAAAGCAAACTCATCACCACATCAGTTCTATATTTGCTGCAAGTTCTATGTTCCTTGTTTTTGTCTCTAAGGTCTTGCAACCAAGTTTCGTAACCTTTAGAGAGAATGATTGACTTGTCTATTTTTTGCATTATTTTGTCCTCCAGTCAATCTTTCTCCCAATTGCATTTCTTTTTTCTACAAGCTCCTTATATTCAGGCTTATCCTGTTGATCTTTTTGCGACATTTTCCGAATTTTGATATTATAATCCGCAAACAAATCAATCATTTCTTCTCTGTCTTTTAGCATCGAATCGTCTATATCGAAAACTCGCAATAAAATGCTGTCAATATCCAAATATTTTGGATGAACCGTAAAATTGTCAACATGGCGTTCGCCTTCGTAAAACAGCCGTTGCACGACTTTCCCGCTTTTATTAAATCGCAAATCAATTATTTCCCACGGGTCAAAAGATGAGGCAATTGTTGGAGAATGTGTGGCAAAGAAAAACTGACAATTTTTTATGTTTTTTATCGAATGCCAGCTTTCTTGTGTTATAAAATCAATAAATTCTTTTTGCATATTTGGGTAAAGAGAATTTTCTGGCTCGTCAATCAAAATCAGCGAAAACTCTGGCTTTAACGAAAACACAGGTACAATGCGTGATAGAATTTGCTTTGTTCCCGAACTTAAATATTGGGTCGGAATGCTTTGTCTTTCTTCGTTTCCATCGTCATCATACGTTATATTTTCCATCGGAATAAACTTCACGTCATCCAAACTGCTTGGAGCTGTGTTTACGCTCATAAATAACTTCGATAGCAGAGGGTTCAAAAAAACTTGAAGCTCTTTTAGTGGGTTTTTGTTGTTTTTATTCCACTGCTCGACTTCGGTTTTGTAGTTCTCAAATTCCTTTGCTAACTTGAGAGGGTCGCTTGTTTTGTCAAGTTTTTTTGTCAGTTTTAGTTTTATGTCAATAAATTGCTTTTGATACTTAGTAATCTCACGCTGAATAGGATACCAATGTACTTTGGGGTCGGTTTTTTCAAAATCAATTATTTCAATATCCGTTGTTGGTTCATACTCCAAAATCTCATCTGAGTTTAATTGTTTGATATTTTCCACCGAAAAAGTTGGAAAACTAATCAGCGGAGTTTTTGTTTTTATTTTATCAAAAAACTTATATTTCAGATGTGCATTTTCAAAACTTGCTTCTGGCGTGTTTGAGTAATCGCCAGATATATTACTTTTTATAAGTTCCAACAAACTGGTTTTTCCTGTTCCGCTTTGCCCAATAAAACACACTTTTTCTAAAGGTTCGCCTGCTTTTTTGTGCCCTTTTGGATATGTCAAATCTATAACCAAGTTTTCTTGAAATTGCTTATATTTCTTCAAAGTTATTTCTGTAACTCGTTTATGTTCTTCGGGTTTTGCTAAGAATCTATATTTATTAAAATACTGTTCTGCTTTTTCATGTTCTTGAAAATGCTCAGCTAAAAGAATTGCATAATTATTATGTGCATCTGCGTAATCTGGATTTAACTCAATAGCCTTTTCATAACACTCTTTTGCTTTGTCGTGTTCTTGAAAATGATAAGCTAAAAGAACAGCATAATTATTACAAAAATTTGCATGGTTTTCGTTATCATCGCCGGAATAACTCTTCAAGAATATTTCATATTGTTCTCTTGCCTCTTCACATAATTCTAAATTCCTGTATAAATCCCCAAAAATCCCATTAAATTCTACCCAATTTGGATGCTTTTTCAATATCTTTTTAATCTCCTCTACCTTTTCCAAGTTGTCGGGCATTTCGACCATTCTTGTAATACTTTCTTTAAAAGAAATATTTATTTGTTTCTCTTTTTCAGGAATATTCTCTTTTGCTTCTTTGCTTTTTTGGTTATATTCTTGCGCTTTTGCTCTATCTTTATTCTTATGATATATTTTTGCAATCTCCCGATATGTATCAGAAAGTGTTTTGTTATCGCTGTTTTGTTTTTGCGCTTCTGCTTGTTTGAGTAGCTCTTCTAAAGATGTCATTTTATTTTTTTGTAGGTCGAAATCAATTTAGTATCAATTACTTATCTAATCAAAAAATGTTTTAAACTGCTTGTATTTATTGTCATCTTTGATTATTTGTCGCTTGAAAGAAACGAAACCAAATTTATTGGAATCAAAGACTTTTTCTTTTAAGTTATATTCTTTCGTGATAAATTCGACGACTTTTTTCTTGTAGCTTTTCTTTAATATTGGTTTCGTCAAGTTCGTAAAATTGTCTAACGCTTCCCTGAATATTTCAAGTTTGTTTTTGATTTCAATTCGTAAATATTGGTGTTCATCACTTTCCGAGCCTTTGCCGTTGTAAACTCTTTCTAGCAAATTTATAGTGTTTTCTGCTTTTACAGAATTTTCTTTGCTTTTGATTTCAATTCGCTCATTTTTAGCATTATACCGCAATTCTATCAGGTTTTCAACATCGTCTTTGCAGTTGTTGTAAACCTCTTCTGCTGTTTTTGTGTTGATGTTTTTTGGGCGAATTTTGTTACACGTTCCGCAAATCAGAAACAGATTATCCCAATCGTTTATTTTTTCGGGAAAATACTCTTCGCCTTTCGGGTAAAAATGGTCTATCTCAGAACCTCTATTGCAATGATATTCACACACATAACACAAATTATAAAACTCTTCTTTTAATCTTTTTTTTGTAACTTTTTTGAGTTTTTTATCTGTATAATGTTCTCCGTCTGGAACAGTATTTTTTTTTATGTTTATCATTCTAGTAGAGTTTTTTTTGTGCTTTTTTAAATTCACCAAACAACGAATCGGAAACTATTTTGCTGTTCAGTTTTAAATCCAATTCTGCAATTCTATCTCCTTGTTCTTCAGTTATTTCTCCGTCGTCCAAAAGGTTTATCAAACTGATAAATTCTCTCATTTCGGCTTCGGTTTTGCGAACGTTTTCTTTGTCGAGCGCAAGATAATTTTCGGATATTTTTTGTAACGGAATTTTTGATAAACGTTCGGTTCGTATTTTTGTTTCCAAATCGTAAACGACCGAATTGGGAACTGAACTAAGAATTTGCGGCGAATGCGTTGCTACAACAAACTGCATATTTGGAAACAATTCTATCAACATGGGCAAAATTTCTTCCTGCATTTCGATATGCAAATGCGATTCTGGCTCGTCAATCAAAACAATTCCCTCGGAATTCATCTTGTGGACTTTGTTTTGTGTTCGGATAATTATTTCAAAAATAATTTTCAAAACAGCCGAAAATCCCATTGATAATTGATTGAATGTAAATTCATTACCGTTTGGAAGCTTGATATAGAAATCCAATTCTTTTGCATTCAGTTTCAGTTCTACGTTTTCTTCTTTATAAACTTTTTTCAGAATGGAATTTATCCTATCGAAAAGCTCTAAAATATCATCACTTTCCTCTCCCGATTTGTGCATATAATCTCTATGGATTAGATACTCAACAAAATTGGCACTAATGTTTTCATTGGGTAAATATTTCTTTTTAAGAATGACATTATCAATGCGTTCTGGAACTTTTGGATTTAATTTTCTAAAATCGTCAAAATACACAATAGTATAATCGCCAGATTCGTATTTCAATCGTAAATCGAGCAGGTTTTGTTTTACGTTGAATTTCAATTTATAATCATCGGTATCTTGCCAAAATTCTCGTTTGCCTTTTTCTGTAAAAATCTCATTTATAGGAATTTCAAGAATACGATTCAAATATTTCTGAGCTTCTTTTAGGATACTTGTCTTTCCGCTGCCATTTTTTCCTGTCAGAAACAAATGCTTTTTTTCTTTATCCGAAATCTCAATTTTCAAATCCTTGTGATGACGCACATTTTTAATTTCAAATTCCGAAATATAGGTCTGCTTACTAAAATCAATAGTTTCCCCTAAAACAGTTCTTGTGAAATCTAAATCGGGATCTATTTCAATGGCGAGTAGGAAGTGTTTTTGTGCGTTTTCAATATCTTCAAATTCATCAAAATATAAAACTGCAAGGTTATGGTGAGCTTTTGCATATTTCGGATTAAATTCAATAGCCTTTTCATAAAACTCTTTTGCTTTATCGTGTTCTTGAAATTTCTCTGTTAAAAGATTTGCATAATTATAATACGCATCGGCATACTGTGGATTTAATTCAATAGCCTTTTCAAAAAGTTCTTTTGCTTTGTCGTGTTCTTGAAAATGCTTGGTTAAAAGAAGTGCATAATTATTATGTACTTCTGCATCCTTTGGATTTAACTCAATAGCCTTTTCATAAAACTCTTTTGCTTTGTCGTGTTCTTGAAACTTCTCTGTTAAAAGATTTGCATAATTATTATAAATATTGGCATCCTTTGGATTTAACTCAATAGCCTTTTCATAATATTCTTTTGCTTTGTCGTGTTCTTGAAAATGCTTAGTTAAAAGAGCTGCATAATTATTATGTGCCTCTGCAAAATCTGGCTCTAACTCAATAGCCTTTTCAAAAAGTTCTTTTGCTTTGTCGTGTTCTTGAAAATGGATTATTAAAAAAGTTGCATAATTATTATAAATATTGGCATCCTTTGGATTTAACTTAATTGCCCTTTCATAAAATTTTTTTGCTCTACCATATTCTTGAAAATGATTAGTTAAAAGATTTGCGTAATTATTACAAATAGCAATAAAGTTTTCTTTATCATCG
This sequence comes from Bacteroidales bacterium, assembly GCA_029934165.1. GTDB lineage: Bacteria > Bacteroidota > Bacteroidia > Bacteroidales > JAOZMU01 > JAOZMU01. Next base: position 6,500 of record JAOZMU010000029.1, on the reverse strand, counting down.
CCTGAATATTTTTCTAAAAATATTTCATATTGTTCTCTTGCCTCTTCATATAATTCTAAATTCCTGTATAAATCCCCAAAAATCCCATTAAATTCTACCCAATTTGGATGCTTTTTCAATATCTTTTTAATCTCCTCTACCTTTTCCAAGCTATCGGACATTTTGGTTATTCTTTCCAAACTCTCATCAAAAGAAGCATTTATCTGTTTTTCTTTTTCAGGAATATGCGTTTTTGCCTCTTTGCTCAAACGGTTATATTTATCGCTTTCGGTTTTGTTTTTTTGTTTATAAAATATTTTTGCAATCTCCCGATATGTTTCAGAAAGTTTATTGTTATCTCCGTTTTGTTTTTGCGCTTCTGCTTGTTCTAGTAGTTTTTCTAAAGTTGCCATTTTATTTTTCTTATAACAGATTTTGGTAAAAAATGTAAATCCGTGCAAATCAGTCTAATCCGTGTTCTAATTTATGCGATGATAGGAACACGGATTTAACTGATTAACACGGATTTTTCTAATTTTGAATAAAATATTTGTGATATAACCAACTGAAATTCAATAAGTTGAAATTCCCAATAAAAAACGGTAGAATAGTTTTATTTATAACATTCAACAATAAATCTATATGATACAGATGGATATATGTTTGTATAATTCCGCATGTTTTTCAAAAATCGTATTCGTGATGTAGGTTTGTCGCCTTTGTTAAAACCAAGATATTTTATCGTATTTTTAGCTCTTGTTTTATCAGCCATTTTCAAGTTCTCATTAATAATTATTTCACCTGTTAAGAAATTGAATCTGAAATATTTGAAAAAACTGTAACCAGCTTCATCTGGTCTAATTGGCAAAGGTGAATTTTGATATTTTTTATAGTCATCGTCTTTTTGTTTATTGCAAATTGGGCAACATGCAAACAAATTATTCCATTCAAATTCTAATTCAAGGAATTGATTTTTTGGTTTATAATGGTCTGCTTCGCACAAATTTCTGTTTTGAAAATATAAATCACAATAAGAGCAATGAAAATTACTTTGTTTCAGTAAATACGGTTTGACTTTTTTAGCATAAGTTTGCCATGAACACGCTGAAATACTTGGATTTGTGTCTCTATTTTGTTCCTTCATTTTGTATTCTTTTTTGTCCTATTTCTCCTTGAATAATAATTTCCATTTCGCTGCTATTGCAAATTAATTCTGTTCTTAACCTATTTAGTTCTTCATCTTTTTCAACTTCTTTTAAATCAATTTGGTTTAATCTTTTTTTAAACTCCTTAAACTTATCGACCGTTTCATTACCAAAAATATTATTCCCTTCAAAAAACTGATTATAAATGGCTTCAATACTTTGTCCGAGATGAATTATTTTTGGTTCTATTGTTTTTTTATTAACAATAAGAGCTTTTTCCGTCTCGGCTGATTGTAAGGCTATTATGTTGTGTGTTGATAAGAAAAACTGAATTAACGGAAATTCTTTTCTTAGTACTTTTAAAAACGTGCGTTGCCAAGCAGGGTGCATGTGTTTGTCAAACTCATCAATAATAATTGTTCCTTTTACTTTGTCAAAAATATCATCAATTTTGAACCCATTTACAAGCAAATCGTTTCTTGCCGCAAGAATACGAAATACAATGTCTGAAAGTAAAATAATGTAGCTTCTGTATCCTTCGCTTATTTGCTCAAAATCAACAAATATTTTTTTTGCAGTATCCAAAAACTTGTAATATGCGCCGTCCTTTTCGATAGTAAATTGATGAGCTTCGCTTGACTCTAAAAATTTGTTTAGTTTTCCATTTATTATCTGTGCTATTTCTCGTAATTCGCTTTTGTATTTACTGTTTGTTTCTTTTATTTGTCCCTCAGATAATTCATACAATAAATCTAACGGATTTACCATTTTATCGAAAGTTGTATTAAATATTGCTTCTGTATGATACGATTTGTAATTGCCTGTTTTTAAAATATCCTGATAGCTTTCAACCGTTTTTTCTTTCGCATATAAATTCTCTCCATACGCCAAAACAAGGTAACTTATAGGAAGTTCTTTGTCGCTTTCCAAAACTATACCTCTTTCTGTTATCCGTTGTTTTTTAAAATAACCACCATTCCAGACTACTTTTGTTTTTGCATAGTCATTTTCGGAGTTGTTAAAAGCATTAATATTAATAAACGATTTATGGTTTTTTATATCATCAGATAATTTAGGAATTAAACTTGCAGCAATTGCCTGTAATAATGATGTTTTGCCTTCGGCATTTTTGCCAATAACAATGTTTACATCGTCTAAATCGCTTATGGTTTGCTGCTCTTCAAATATTTTGAAATTTTCGATACTTATACTTCTTATGCAATCATTTTTATCATAAAAATTCCTCGCAATTAGTTTTTCGTCAGACTGTTGCGTGCTTTTAATCTCTTCTAATAATCTTTTGCCACCGAGCTTTTTTATTAAATCTTCTGTAATAAAACCTTTATATTTATCTACTCTTGATTTATAAAACTCTATCAGATTAGTTAATTCAATTTCTTCGAAGTAATGATTTTTACTATAAAAGAATACATATAAATTATCGGTTTTATCGGTTACAAAACAGTTTAATTCTTTATTTAACTCTAAAAATAAGTCGTAAAAATGTTTAAATATTTCATATTTCTCTTGCTTATTTTCATTTAATACATAAACAGATAATGATTTTATATTTGTATGATTATTAATGAAATCGTCTTTTAATATTAAAATATTTGTGTAACTGTTATATAAACCCCAGTTATATTTGATGAAATTAAGGTTTCCCGCTTTTTTTCCGAAAAAGTCAGATATTTCCGTAATCAAATCTTTACAATTTTTATTTAACCTAAAATGGAAATTTTGTTTGTAAAAATTATTGCCAATTATTCCTAAAAACTTTAATTTTGGCAATACAAAGCCTACTATTGTTTGAGGAAATTTACTTAAACCACTTTTCACCAACCAAATTTTTTCAATTTTTGGCAGTTTTCTTAATCCTTCATCAATATATTCTTCTGTTTCTCTGAGTTTAGAGTCATAAAAACATAACTCTTTTAAATTCTTTAACCTTGACAAACAGGAATAAATATTACCATTCCAACTATTATCTATTGTTAGAAACCTCTCCACTTTATCAAGTTTTGGAAATAATGCAGTAAATTCTGACCAATTATTATCTATAAAATCAACAATATCGGAGTTTTCAAATAAAGGATTATCGTCCGTTAGTTCAATGGCTCTATTTTCATTTAATTCGTCGACAAGTTTTTTAATAATTTCTTGTTTATTCATGGTTTCTGTTATTCTATTGGTCGTATCTAAATTTAATATTAAGTACTCATACAAAAGTTTTTACATATTTACTTGTTCATATTTTGCTGATTAAGTGAACTTTGCAGAAATGCGTAAGCAACATTAAATAGGTCTTAGACCTTATTTCTTTAAAAATGGTTTTCTAAAAGCGTTTCATAGTTTTTTTGGGTTTCTGCATCTTTTGGCTTTAACTCAATAGCCTTTTCAAATAATTCTTTTGCTTTGTCGTGTTCTTGAAAGTGTTCGATTAAAAGAATTGCATAATTATTATACACATCTGCATCCTTTAGGTTAAACTCAATAGCCTTTTCATAAAACTCCTTTGCTTTGTCATGCTCTTGAAAATGTTCAGATAAAAGAACTGCATAATTATAATATGCTTCAGCAAAACTTGGATTTAACTCAATCGCCTTATCAAAACCCCCTTTTGCCTTGTCATGCTCTTGAAATTTGTCAGTTAAAAGAAATGCATAATTATTATGCGCCTTTGCATCCTTTGGATTTACCTCAATAGCTTTTTCATAAAACTGTTTTGCGTTGTCATGTTCCTGAAAATGAGTAGTTAAAAGATTGGCATAATTATTAAAAGCATTTGCATGGTTTATACTATCATCGCCTGAATAATTCTGTAAGAATATTTCATATTGTTCTCTTGATTCTTCAAACACCTCTAACAAGCTGTATGTCTGAGCCAATAACGCATTAAATCCAATCCAATTTGGGTGCTTTTTCAGTATCTTTTTAATCTCCTCAACCTTTTCCAAGTTGTCGGGCATTTCGACTATTCTTTCCAAACTTTCGTTATAGGAAACATTTATCTGTTTTTCCTTTACAGGAATATGCGTTTTTGCCTCTTTGCTCAAACGGTTATATTCCTGAGCTTTTGCTCTGTCTTTTTTCTTATGAAATATTTTTGCAATCCCCCGATATGTTTCAGAAAGTTTATTGTTATCTCCGTTTTGTTTTTGCGCTTCTGCTTGTTCGAGTAGTTTTTCTAAAGTTGCCATTTTCTTTTTGTCTTCAAATTTATCAATAATGCCTTGATGAATTATGTTACTTTTTTATGAATTAGAGGTTTTAATAAATTGTAAATCATTCGTTTAGACTTCTTTCGAGTTTTTAACATTAGCTCCAAAGACATTGTACCAAATGTAGGTAATATTTTGAAATTGCAAAACGTTTTTTTTGACGTTTTTTTTTGATTCGAGTTTAATTTTTTGCGATAAAGGCTCTGCACTTTTTAATATTGAGACAGCGATTTACTATTTGACTGAAAATCAGCAATAAACAGCAAATAATGGTATGGGTTAATTTAATCTTCGTTCTAAGCTTTAGTGTACGTTCAAATATTGCGTTTGTGGATTTTGTCGAGGGCTTTAGATTTAGTATTTTTGCAAAAGAAAATAGAAAAATCGCAAAAAAACAAAAGACCAGAAAATGAGCAAACACTTAGTGATAATCCCGACATATAACGAGAGCGAAAATATTGAGCGAATGATACGCAAAGTTTTTACGCTCGAAATTGCCTTTCACATTTTGATTATTGAAGATAATTCGCCCGATGGGACAGCCGAAATTGTGCGCAGTTTGCAATCCGAGTTTAGCGAGCGTTTATTTATGCTCGAAAGAAAAGGAA
>JAOZMU010000029.1:0-1537 GCA_029934165.1 Bacteroidales bacterium | reverse complement strand
AGAAAACTCGGACTTGGCACTGCATATATTGCCGGTTTTGGTTGGGCTTTGGAGCGCGATTATGAGTTTGTTTTTGAGCTTGATGCCGATTTTCAGCATAACCCCGACGACTTGGTGCGCCTGAACAATGCCGTAGAAAAAGATGGTGCCGACCTTGCCATTGGCTCGCGCTATGTCAACGGTGTCAATGTTGTTGGCTGGCCAATCGGGCGTGTTTTGATGTCCTATTATGCCTCGGTTTACGTCCGTTTTATCACCCGCATGAAAATCCACGATGCAACGGCTGGCTTCAAGTGTTATCGCCGTAAAGTTCTGGAAACCATAGACTTTGATAGAATTAAGTTTAAGGGTTACGCTTTTCAGATTGAGATGAAATTTACATCTTGGAAACACGGTTTCAAGCTAAAAGAAGTGCCAATTATTTTCCACGACCGCCAAAAAGGCACATCGAAAATGAGCGGAGGAATTTTTAGTGAGGCTGCATGGGGCGTTATAAAAATGAAAATCCAAAGCATTTTCCGTAAGTATAAAAAGTAAAATAAGCCTATTTTTTAATTAATCCTTTGTACAATTCGTAGCGATTCATGATAAGTTCTACGTAGCGATTTGTGTTGCTACCCCGACAATAACCGAATTTTACGACAGGGTCTTGGTAAAAGCTTGGTTTAGATTTATTTGCAAGATATGTAGCAACATTTTCTTCCCAAACGTTGGTTTTCTTTTTATACTTTTTGGCGAGCCTCATAGCATCTTGAATATGCCCTGCGCCAATATGGTAAGATGCCAAAATAAACTTTGTTCGCTCTGTTTTTGGTTGAATATCAGTATATTGTTTGTCTAACCAACGAATAAATTTCACGCCAGCCAAAATATTTTCTTCTGGCGATGAGAGATTATTCACACCAAATTTTTTTGCAGTAACGGGAATCAGCTGCATTAGTCCCATTGCGCCAACCCACGATTCAGCGTCTGGGTTGAATCGGGATTCTTCGTAAATCAGCGAAGCCAATAAACGCCAATCCCAGCCAATTTCTGCACTGTGTTTTTTTATTAAATCATCGAAATCCGATATTTTGCTGCCACGCAAATCCTTCACATTGCTAGAAACAACCCGAGCCGAGCGCGAACTACGAAAATATTTATTGTAAAGCCGTTTATATTTTTTTGTTTTACGAAAATCGGCGAGCCAAAAATCAATGCTATCTGCCATTGTGTCAGCATTTTTTGCTACGCCCCACGCCAAATTTTGCGGAAAACTAACTGCTGTTTCAATGTCGATGTTTGAGTGATATGTTTGGTTCACTTTTGCCAAATTTTCATCGGCAACCGCATAATCAATTTCTCCATTAGCAACCAGAGTAATAAGAGCTTCCGTGTCGTGTTTTGTGCTATCGACAACATGAATTGTTGCGCCAATTTCGTCGGAAAGGTTTTGCAGTCTTTGCGAATAGGTCGAGGCATTTTCTACATAAATTATTTTATTTGCCAAGTCTAATTGGTTACGAATAAGTGATTTGTATAAAACTTTTGGTTTCAT
>JAOZMU010000400.1 GCA_029934165.1 Bacteroidales bacterium | reverse complement strand
AAAAAAAAAACAACAAACAAACCCACCGCCACCAGCACATTTCCGTTATAGTTAATCAAACAGAAAACAGAATTAACAACAATAAATGAAAAAAATATTAGATTTTATAGAAGAAAGAACTTATGGAAAAAGCTATAAATCGTTTAAATATTGCTTTGAAAAAGTTGAAGTTCCAAAACTTGACTATGAAGATAAACAAAATATACTAATCAAACGAAAAGGAGAAACAGATACAAGTCTAAAAACTTCAAAATCAATAAAAGAACTAGCAAAAAAAGTAGCAGGTAAACCACTTTTTAAATATTTTCTTGACGGTTCAAGACGAACATATAAAGTTGATGATATTGCTTATGATAAAAAATTATATCCGATAATTGCGGGACAAATTGGAGTTGGTATTTGTTACAGAGAAAACCTAAATTCTTTTAAAGCATTCAGTTTAAATAATCCTTTGGTTATAAGTTTGCCGGCAAATGCAAATTCTGAAAGTTCAAACGATGATTTGTTTTTTAATAATCTGATAGAAAAATTAAATAAACAAGACTTACTATCAAAACAAGGAATAAAATTTAATAAAATTTTACCTTATTCACATTCAGCATTAAAAAATAACGATAAATACGAGGACAGAGGAGTTGCAAAAATTCAAGACGAAATGGTAGATTTAGAAAAAAAAGTAGTTTTGCAACTTGTAAAAAAGAAAAAATTAAACAGAAAAACTTATTTAATCAAAGACGGCTCATTGGAATATCAGAAAATGAAAAGTGGAGATTTAAAAGATTTATCAACAATTAAAACAAATTATGCAAGTGTTGTCGGCGTTTCAAAGGCATTTAACCCCGAAGCATTATCAAAAGAACAAAAAAACATTTCACGAATAATTGCCGATTTACATTTATTTCACAGAACACCGGCTTTTATGTATAGCACAGATAGAGTAGAAAATGTTAAATTTGCAGTTTGGTATTTGCGAATAAGAGATAAAAAATATACAGATAGTCCGTTTGACGGAGTTTTGAAACTTGAAAAAATATTAGTTTGGGAAAGTGAAGAAGAAAAGGGTTTAAACTCAGATGAAATTGATTTAATCAGTGCAAATATTATAAACGAAAGAAATCCTGTTTGTTATGGTCAAGACAACAGGTGGGCAAAACATTTATACCCTGTTTTTTTGACTGAAAAATATATAAAAAGTAAATATTTAAGTGATACACATTTTGTAAATTTATTTTAAATATGTCAAAAATAATTGGAAAAGTAGCAGCAACAGAAAAAGCACCAATAACGATTGATGAATTCTATTTTTGGACTGCAAAAGAAAGAATTTTAAATCCTTTCGATGTTATAAAAGTTGAACATATAGAAAAATCAATAACTTTCGGAGTTGTTGAAGAAATATCACATATAACAGATTCAGCAAGTTATTTAAGTAACTTTATTTCAAGTGATTTCGGCGATGTTGATTTATCACCGAATATGAACAGAATAGGAATGAATTATGTAAAAGCCAAAGTTGTAGGAAACAGTAAAAATATTTATACGCCTGTGCTTGATAGTAGCAAGGTTAGTTTGGCAGACCAAAACGAAGTTTTACAAGCTCTTGGATTGGATAAAATTCAAAATCCGATGCCTTGCGGATATATAGAAATGTATAGAGACGATGACAAAATTGTGTTACCTGTAAACTTTAATTCTAAATTTTTAATCGGTCCCGAAGGTGCACATTTGAATATTTCAGGTATTTCAGGATTAGCCGCAAAAACTTCATATTCAATGTTTTTGCTAAAAGCAATACAAGAACAATACAAAAATTTTAAAACAGATGATTCCGTTGCTTTTGTGATTTTTAATGTAAAAGGTCGTGATTTATTGGCTATTGACGAACCAAATAAAGAATTAACGGAAAAGGACAAAAAAGTTTACGAGGAAATGCTAAAATTAAGCACAAAGCCATTTGAAAATGTAAAATATTTTTACCCTTATGCAGAATACACTGAATCAAAAACACATAGTTACGGAGATAAAAACGATATAGATGCACAAATTGATAATCAAAAAGCATTTCGTTATAAATTTATTTTTGATGAAGACAAAGAAAATTTAGAATTGCTTTTTGCCAATGTCGAGGACGGTTCGGGAACAATGGAATCAATCGTAAATTTTATTGTAAACGGACACGGAGGGTTTAATGAAGTCGGAAGTTGGACTGAATTAAGAAACAAAGTTGATGAATATACAAAAGCAGGAAGAACAGGAGGCGACAAAGAAATAACAATTCAAAGTTGGAGAAAATTTAAGCGAATTATAAACAAATCATTAGCACACGATATTTTTTCAAAAAGAACAGTCCCCGAAAAAAACGAAACAAGATTAAAAGAAGCAATTACAAATATTCAAAAAAATGAAATACAAGTAATTGATATTGCAAAATTAGACCAAGACACACAAGCATTTGTTTTTGGAGATGTTATACGTGCAATTTATGATTTAAAACTTGGGCAAGAAGTCAGAGAAGAAAAAGAAATACCGTCAAAAATTATTATTTTTATTGATGAATTAAATAAATATGCGTCAAAAGATGTTCCTAAAAGTTCACCAATATTAAAACAAATACTTGATATTTCAGAGCGTGGGCGTTCACTTGGAATTATTTTGTTTTCAGTAGAACAATTTAAAAGTGCAATTCACGACCGAGTAAAAGGAAATTGTGCTACACACGCATACGGCAGAACAAATGCAATAGAAATTTCAAAATTTGATTACAAATTTATCCCGCCTGTTTATAAAAATATGATGACAAGATTAACACCGGGCGAATATATTTTGGAACACCCTGTATTTCGTTCACTTTTAAATATCAAATTTCCAAGACCACTTTATAAACAATTCCCCAATGGATAATAAAACAAGAATAGGAAAAGATGTAATAGAATCGCTAACACTTGCGATGTATGACGACCCACGATTTATTTATCGTGAGTATATACAAAATTCAGCAGACCAAATAGATATAGCGTTTGAAAATAGTTTTATTACTTCAAAAGAAGAAGGTAAAATTGAAATAGAAATTGACAAAGTCGGCAAAAAAATTTCTATATATGATAACGGAACAGGTGTTCCGAAAGATAAAGTTTTATTGGTTTTAAAAAATATAGCACAAGGAGTAAAAGACAGAACAAAACATAAAGGTTTTAGAGGTATTGGGAGACTTGGCGGTCTTGCTTATTGCGACAAATTAATTTTTGAAACAAGTTACATTGGCGAAACAACAAAATCAATACTAACTTGGAATGCAAAACAATTAAAACAGATAATCAATGACAGAGACAAAAAAGAAGACGCATCAGAAGTAATTGATACAATTACATCACTAAAAACAGAAACAGCAAACGAAAATGAAAGATATTTTAGAGTTGTTCTAAAAAATGTTTCAAATGAAATACTTTTAGACAAAAAAAATATTATTGATTATTTATCAATGGTTGCCCCTGTGCCTTATAAAAACGGTTTTTACTACGATGAAAAAATATACAAAAAAGCAAAAGAATTAGGATATACAATTGATGAATATAATATTTATGTGAATAACAATCAGATATTTAAAGAATACACAACAACTATATATGAAAAACACGGTAATGGTAAGAAAAAAATTGATAGTGTTCACGATATTGATTTTCTTGAAATAAGAAATTCTAAAAATGAATTATTATGTTGGGGTTGGTATAGTCTGTCAAAATTTGAAGGACAGATGAAAGACATAAACATCGCAAGAGGGATAAGACTTAGAAAAAGCAATATACAAATTGGAGATAAAAAACAATTAGTAAAGTTATTTAAAGAACCGAGAGGTTTATTTTATTTTTTCGGTGAAGTTCACGCAGTAAGTCCTAATTTAATACCTAATGCAAGAAGAGATTATTTTACAGAAAATGAGACCTTTAAACTTTTTGAAAAAGAGTTACGAAACAAATTTAAAGAACTTCATAAATTATACTATTTTTCGTCAAAAATAAGGAATGAAAAAAAGAAAATTGAAAAACTTGTTGAAGTAAAAAAAGAATTTGAAAAGAAAAAAGAGAATAGTTTATTTACAAATCCACAAGAAGAAAAAAAATATCAAGAAAAATTTGAAAAACAAAAAGAAGAAGCCCAAAAAGC
>JAOZMU010000399.1 GCA_029934165.1 Bacteroidales bacterium | reverse complement strand
AAACTAAATCAGGCGTAAGCAAAATTATTAATTTTCCATTACTAAGTTGTTAATTTACCAGCTTAAACGTTTCATAAAAAATAGGTCTTAGACCTTAGCAAGCAGTTTGACAAAACAGATAAATTTTCATGAACAAACCCTGCAACAGCATGTCATCACTCAATTGCTTCGTAGAAAATACATAAAGGGTTTCACTAGCAAAATGGTGGTCGCCAAATGAAGACGATAGGTGCAACTTACAGCTTTCTCGTTGGTACGAATAGCGATTATCAAACCATTACAGTAGCTTGGATATCAATCTTTTGGAGTGTTTCCATCTACAAAAAAATCCACAATCAGCTTTGCCCTTGCTGCACCGACAACTTTTCCCAACTCCTCGGCTGTCTTTAATTTTATATTCTTCATAGAACCAAACTCGCGATATAATTCTTGAATCGATTTCTCGCCTACTCCTTTTATCGCATCTAACTCCGAAGTAATCATGCCTTTGCTCCTCTTATCGCGATGAAAAGTGATTCCGAAACGGTGTGCCTCGTTGCGCAAAAACTGGATAACTTTCAATGATTCTGAGTTTTTATCGAGGTATAACGGTACAGGGTCATCGGGATAGAAAATTTCTTCGAGCCGTTTTGCAATTCCGATGATGGCAATTTTTCCACGCGCGCCTAAATCGTCAAGTGCCGAAAGTGCCGCACTCAATTGCCCTTTGCCACCATCGACAATAACCAACTGTGGCAGAGACTCTTTCTCTTCTATTAACCGTTTATATCGCCGATAGATAACCTCGCGCATGGAGGCAAAATCGTCGATTCCCTCAACGGTTTTTATGTTGAAATGGCGATATTCCTTCTTTGAAGGTTTCGCATTTCGAAAAACTACGCAGGCAGCAACAGGATTTGAGCCTTGTAGATTAGAATTATCAAAACATTCGATATGAATTGGAGTTTCGTGCAATCGCAAATCGGCTTTCATTGTTGCCAAAATTCGTTCTTGATGCCTCTCTGGATTTGTTTTTTCGAGCCGTTTAATGCGCTCAAAACGAAAACGCTTGGCATTTTGTTCCGACAAATCCAATAAATGCTTTTTATCGCCAATTTTTGGAATAATAATATGGGTATCTTCCGGCACAAAATCTGGTTCGACAGCCGTAATAATAGTATCTGGACTATTATCAAAGCGTCCACGAATATCCGCAATAGCATAGGAGAGCAATTCATTGTCTGTTTCTTCGAGTTTTTTTCGCATCTCAAATGTAGTTGCCTGAACAATTGCTCCATCTTTTACACGCAAAAAATTTATGTATCCATATTTCTCATCACTACGAATCCCGAAAACATCAACATTTGTAACTTTGGGGCTGACGACTGTAGATTTTTGTTGATAATTTGAGAGCAAATTTATACGCTCTTTCATGTCTTGCGCCTCCTCAAAGCGAAATTCGGCAGCAAATTTCCCCATTTTTTCGCGCCAAAGAGAAATAACAACTCCGATTTTTCCACGCAAAATTTTCTTAATCTGGTCTATTCCATCATCATAATTTTCGTTTGTTTGCGCTCCGACACAAGGAGCATTGCAATTTTTGATGTGAAACTCAAGGCAAACTTTAAATTTATTTCCCACAATATTCTCTTGAGAAAGATTATGTTTACAAGTTCTGAATTTGTATAAACTTTTAAACAACGCAAGCATCGAGCGCACCAACCGCCCCGAAGTATAAGGTCCGAAATAAATTGAGCCATCGCGAAGCAAATTTCTTGTCGAAAAAACACGCGGGAAAGGTTCATTTTTTATGCAAATCCACGGATATGATTTGTCGTCTTTGAGCAAAACATTGTATTTAGGCTGGAGTTTTTTTATCAAATTATTCTCCAAAAGCAGCGCATCAGTTTCCGTTTCGACGACAATATGTTTTATATCGTGAATTTTGCCGACAAGTATCGAGGTTTTGAAGGTATCTTGTTTTCGGTTGAAATAAGAGGCGACACGTTTTTTCAAATTCTTTGCCTTCCCAACATAAATTATTTTTTCCGATTTATCGAAATATTGATATACACCCGGCGAATCCGGCAACAACGAAACCAATGTTAGTAGATATTCTTCTTGTTTATTTTCAGCCATTTATCGAAAGTCTGTTTATGCTTTTTGTTTTCATAAGTTGCTAATTTACAGCTTTAACGCTTCATAAAAAAATAGGTCATAGAACTTAGCATAGCGGAATTGCCAGATTTTTTCCTGAAAATCTATTCATATTGCAAAAAAGCTACCTACGTAAGGTTGGACAATGATGATGGTTATCAACGACTTTTCGTGGCAAGCGTGGACGCTTGCCGCATAGTCATTTATGCGTAAAGCGTCCACGCTTTACACGAATTTTTTTGTCCAACTTTATGTGGGTAGCCCCAAAAATTAAAAACGTATCCTATAAAAACAGTCGAAGACTGCGCCAATCCCTGCCGCAAAACGCATTTGTAGCCAACGATTTATCGTGTCGCAATGTCGTTATTTGAGTTTTTTCAATATTTCTTCGGCTGCTTTAACAATCAAGTTGTGAGCCGGATAAAACGATTGATAAGGTTGCGAAGAATAAGAAAAAATTGTCAATTGCTCAACAGTAATTCCAAACTGGATAGCCATAGTAATTTGATCTACTTTATCGGCAACAGGCTCGCCACTAATAATTTGTCCGCCGACAATTTTATGCGTTTTTTTGTCGGCAATAAGTTTTAGCCGAACTTTTTTAGCACCTGGCATAATAGGAAAAGCCGTTGTAAACTCGGCATATCCTACTTCGATGTCAAAATATTTTTTTGCATAAGTTTCAGAAAAGCCACTTCCGCTAATAAAAAAATCGGTTATCTTGGTGGCTGTTCCATTGAAAAAACCAGTATATTTTCGGTTTTGTCCTAAAAGATTGAACGCTACAACACGCCCCATCGGAACGGCATTTGTTGCAAGTTTGCCCGAAATAACTTCGCCATTTATACCACTTGTAAACTGGCAGCAATCGCCAACAGCATAAACATCTGGGATATTTGTTTCCATTTTTTCATTAACAATAATTCCATCGCGAGCCATTTCCAATTCCGTATCTTCAAAAATTTCTACGGTAGGTCTCATTCCAACTGCAAAAACAACAATTCCGGTGATATTCTTAGCATTCAAATCCGTAGAGCGGTTGTCGTTAGAGTCTAAATTGATTGTTTTTTCGTTGCCCAAGACAACCGATTTTACAACTTTGCTTCCCTTCAATTCTTCAACTTTGCTTTGTAGATGAAGATTAATTCCGCTTCCGATAAGAGCTTTTTGTGCGTTTTGCACCATATCTTTATCAACCATGTTCGGAAGTATCGAATCGGTCATATCGACAAGATGAGTTTCAACCTTTCGCTCGTTTAGTGCTTGTGCCAGCTCAATGCCAATAGCTCCAGCACCAACAACAACTGCTTTTTGCAACCCATTATCCACAAGGTCGATTATTCGTTTCAAGTCGTCTTCCGTCTTGAAAGTCATCACATTTCCAAGTTTGTGCCCTTTGATAGGTGGCAAAACAGGTGTTGCTCCGGTTGCAATAACCAATTTGTCGTAGGTGAGAGTAGTATCTTTTTCTGTTTTGATTGTTTTATTTTCAAAATCTACGCTAACTACTTTGTCTCTAATTAGTTTTGCTTTTGCATCGGAAACAATAGCATCTTTTTTCAATGTTTTCTCTAACGGCAACAATTTTTCTATTGCGTACGGCATAGCACAATATATCATCGAATGGTCTTCTGGACGAATAATGGATACATTCATTTTGTCTTGTATGGTTTTAGCAATTGTTATTGCCGCAGGACCACCGCCAATAACTACTATATTTTGTTTTTTCATTTTCGTAAAAAGTTGAAATTTATTAAAAGTATTTTGATTAGTAACTCAAGTTTCTGACTTCAATAACACTTTGAGTATCAGGCTGTTGTAGATGCAAGAAGTGTTAAAATAGTTGCATAATTCGACATAATATTGTATCTTTGAGGTAGTTAGAAACCAAGTACAAAAACAGTCTCATTATGCAACATAACAAAGGTAATACAAATCAATCGGAACTTTCATTTTTATCGGCATGTTTTATATAACAAAAATAAACGTTACACTTTTTACCGATTTTGGAAACCTTATTTTTTT